>VXRD01000103.1 GCA_009838845.1 Gemmatimonadota bacterium
TTTATTTTTTTTATTTGATACCATATTGGAATAACGAGACGATTTTAAGACAAGACACAGGAGATTCAGCTATGACCCCTGAAGAAAAATTCATGTTTGACCTCGAAGGTTATCTCGTCGTCAGAAATGTGCTCTCCCAAGAAGAGGTTGATCAATGCAATGAAGTTGCAGACCGCATTGCGCGCGACCAGTTTGAAATCTATCGAGACGACGGGCTAAAACTCGCCCGGAATATCACGCTGTGGGATCCCTGCGTTCAGAGTCTCATAGATCATCCCAAAATTGTTCCTTATTTGATCGAACTTTTGGGATCGAGTATCCACTTTGATCAGGATTATTGCATTTTTTTGGACAAAGGCGGTTCCAAAGGTCCGCTGCACGCCGGTACGATGAAATCGAAAACGGAATTACTCCCATTTTTTTACACGTATCGCGACGGCATCATGCGCAATGGTTTGACAACATTGGTCTATGCGCTCACGCCCGTGCGAAAGGGCGATGGCGGTTTTTGCTGTATTCCTGGCTCGCACAAGTCCAACTTCCAACTCGATATCCCCGAGGATGTTATGTATTTTAGGCGGCCCGCCCATTATGTCGTACAACCCGAATTGGAGCCGGGTGACCTGATCATTTTTACGGAGGCGACAGTGCACGGCACTATGCCCTGGACAGCCAATCACAAACGCAGATCATTTCTCTTTAAATACAACCCCGGGAATACGATTTCATGGGCGAATTATTACAATATAGATGACTACGATCACTTGACCGAGAACCAAAAACGCATGATGATGCCGCCGGGGAGCCATGGTCCACAGAAGCCTCCAAGGCTTGAAGTCATTGCGCCATGATACACAAAGGAGACGGCGATGAAAGCAGCTATTTATTGCGGGCCGCATGATATCCAGGTGGCAGATGTGCCAGAGCCGGAAATCAATGCAAATGAGATTCTGGTGAGGGTGAAGGCGTGTGGGATCTGTGGATCAGATCTGCACGCTTATCGCATCGGGCTGTTTGAAGATTCTTTAGGACGTCCGATAGAGAAGGGCCTCATCATGGGGCACGAGTTTAGCGGTGAGGTTGTGGAAACGGGGCGAGATGTGCAGCGGTTTCAGGTGGGTGACCACATTTCTGGTGGGGGATTGGGCGGGTTTGCCGAATATCTTCCCCTGGAAGTCAATCCCGATCGTCCCTACAGGTTGCCCAAATCGATTAGCTTTGAAGAAGGCGCGATGATGGAGCCTCTCGCCACGTCGATACACGCAGTGGGCCTGGCAAAACCCATTGAGGGAGAAACCGTTGTTATTCTGGGCGTTGGGATTATTGGTCTGGGATGTATCCAAGTCATTCGGGCAACGGCGGGCGGGCGCATTATTGCTGTTGATACGTCACCGAAACGGCTGGCTATGGCACGCCAGTTGGGTGCGGATGAGATCGTGAATTTGACAGAGGTAGATCCCGTGGATGCTGTTATTGAACTCACGGGTGGTGAGAGACCTGTGGAAAGATTCGGTGCGCGGGGAGGAAATGCCGATGTGGTTATCGATTCTGCTGGTGCGAAAGCTTCGCCGAATCAGGGGTTGACGATGCTAAAACAACAAAATGGTCGCCTCGTTCCCGTCGCATTATTTGAAGATCAACCCGAACTCGATTTCAATCAGGTGGTGCGCAAGCAAGTGACGCTTCAAGGGTCATGGTCCTGGACCCCCGATGACTACAGGTGGGGGATTGAACTCGTCAGGACCGGGAAAATTGATCGGAGACCACTCGTTTCCCACGCTTTTCCTCTTGATCAAGCACCCGAAGCGTTTGCGACACAGGCCAAGCCAGGTGCTGCGATCAAAACCTTGATAAAACCGTGATTAAATGAGTTCAATATTGCGCAAGATCCAGGACAGCAGAGTAAATGTGACGAAGACGGGGCGCTTTTGTGAATCGAATACATAGTGGATGGGCAATGTGCCCTGTCCCGTGTGGCGATAAGAGAAGAGGGATTGGCCGTTGGATTCGATTTGTTCGGGACCGTGAAGTAGTTGATTTGTTTTACAGTACGTAAGTTCGTCGATGGTTGTAAATGTTTCGTCCATGGGGGTAGCGCAATTGGCGAGCGCAAAGGAGAGGATCCATTGACACGATATGGGGGTATCTGCCGAGAGGTGTTTTTTGCCTGCTGTGCCGTTCATTTCTATGGTCGTTTCTCGAACAGCGCCATTGATGAGCAGGCGTTTATCCGGTGTTTCTGCCTGGTACCAGGCGAGTTCCCAGTCCTGGATTGATTCACCAATGCGCTCATCCTGCGCTGTTGTGACGGTTGCTTCGTAAATTTCTCGCCCGCCGCCATTGCGTTTTTCAACGATCTGGTATTCTGCGCCGTTCTCTGTATTGTAACGCGAGATTTCCACTGTTCCTATTGGTCTGTCATCGGTCAATCTGTCGGGATGTGTGTTTGTCCACTGCAGGATTTCGTAGGTCAATTTGCAATTGGAGTCCAATTGAACGGTTTGTTCTGGGACATTGTAGTTTTGCAATTGTCCGGCGATTGCGTTGAGTTCGGCTGGTATGGTGTTCATGATCCCACCTCCTCTGTCCATCCATTTCCCTGTTTGAGATTTTCCATTCTCTCTTCTCTTATTCGATCTCTTTCGCCCGTTTTGTCAGGTCCGCTGTAGGGTGTGACGGTGTTTGCGTATTCGGCGAGGTGTGTGGCGTGCCTGTGTTTGACGTCGTCAAAGCCGGGTTCTGATACGAGATTGTGTTTTTCCAGGGGATCGTTTGACAAATCGTAAAGCGTGTTTTGTCCCGAGTCGTAGAGGATGGATTTGTACTGATCGTCGCGAATGGCGATTGCACTCGCATTTTCTCCTATGACGCTTTCTCGCCATGCAATGTCGTTGTTTCCTTCGAAGAGTGAGCGCAGGCTATTTCCATACGCGGTGTCAGGTAGGGGAGGTGCGCCGGCGTAATCGCAGATTGTAGCGGGGATATCCACGCCCGATATGAAGTGCGAATCGTTTTGTCCGTTGGGGATACTGCCGCGTTGAGAAATAACGAGTGGGACTGCCCAGGCTTCTTCTTCAAAAAAGCCTTTCAATACTCTTTGATGATGCCCAGAGCCTTCGCCGTGGTCGGTAGTAAAGATGATGAGGGTGTTTTCTATGAGGCCATTGCTTTCCAATGTGTCGTAGATCAATCCTATCTGGGCGTCAACGGTTTCTACCATTCGGTAACACTGATAGATGTAATATTGCCAGTCTGTTTCTGACCAGTGGCCGACCCGGTGCTTCTGGTTTGGCGGCATGAGACTGATTTCGAAGTTGCCGGGCAAGTCGGGCAGATCGGGTAACTGAGGCTCCAGGCCGTATTTTCCCACGGGTCCGTTGACGCCGCAGACATAACAGCAGTCGTGTGGGTTCAGGAGACCGACGGATAGGAAGATGGGGCGGTTGTCATTTGCGTGTTCGGCGATATATTGTGCTGCTGCTCTGGCAGAGCCAGAGTCTTGCAGTTCTCCGTAGGGATGTCTGCCGTAGATCACGTCAAAGCTGTTGGCCACATCTCGTCCCGTGACATGCCATTTGCCGGAATACACGCAGTTGTAATCGGTGTGTTTGGTCAACCACTGGCCGAGGTCGGGCAGGTTGGGATCGATGGGGAACGGATTGCTGATAACGCCGTGTTCAACAGACATGCGTCCGGTGTACCAACTCGCGCGTGCAGGACAGCAGACGGGGTTGGCGCTGTAGGATCGCCTGAAAGATATGCCTTCTGAGATCAGGCGGTCCATGTTGGGTGTTGACACGTCTCGATTTCCATAGGCGGATATCGCGAGGTGATGTTGTTGATCCGTGTGGATGAATACAATATTGGGTTGGCTCATTTTTTTCTCCAATTTTTTTATTCTACAGAGCGGCGAAGGGCAAGGCCGTCACACCGGGACCGAGCGGAAGATGTACGTCGCCGGGATGCACGACGTATCCCGGCATCGCTGCGCTCTCCATGTCTTTTTGGAATATCTTGATGGCCGCGGCCATGGCAGGGCGCGGCGTAGCGGATAGCTTCACCTCGATAGGTGCGAGCTTTCCACCGGTCTCGACTATGAAATCTACTTCGGTTCCCGCCATCGTTCTCCAAAAGTAGATCTGTGGATCGATCCCCCGATGCGTCAATGTCCTGACGATTTCGGAAAGCACTGCTGTTTCCAGGATAGCACCTCCCATGGGACCTGAGGCGGCATGCTCGGGGTCTTTGAGGCCCGCGAGGTAGCAGAGCGTGCCGACATCTGTAAAATACACTTTTGGGGTCTTGACGAGCCGTTTCCCAACGTTCACAAAATAAGGGCGTAGCACGATTATCTGGTAGGTGGCTTCGAGCACGGAGAGCCAGGCTTTGATTGTGTTGACCGCCACGCCGAGATCTCGGGCGACATCGGTTAGATTCAGGAGTTGGGCACTTCTACTGGCCAGGATTCGGAGAAAATTTTGATACTGGGTCAGGTCTCCAACCTGTCGCAGCGTGCGCACGTCCCGTTCGAGATAGGTCTGGATATAGCTGGCCTGCCAAAGGGATGCATCGCGGTTGGGTTGTGTGGCGAGTTCCGGATACCCGCCTCGGAGAAAGCTTTGCCATAGTTTGCCAAAGGCGTTTGACGATTTCAAAGACGACGGTTGCTCGCGCTCCCACGGAAGGGCAAGCTGTGGGCGACCCTCCATTTCCCGTCTGGAAAGCGGCAACAAGCGAAGCATTGCCGCGCGACCTGCCAAAGATTCGGTCACCTTCTCCGCGAGCAACAAATTCTGTGAACCTGTCAATAGATATTGGCCACTTTCGCTTCGATTCGCATCTATCCTCTCTTTGATATAGGGTAGCAACTCAGGAGCGTACTGCACCTCATCGAAGATAACAGGAGGCGGATACATTTCCAGGAAACTGCGCGGGTCTTGTAGGGCGGACGCCTGAATGTCCAGAGGCTCCAGAGATATATATCTGCAACGCCTGCCAAAGAGATGTTGGAGGAGCGTTGTCTTTCCAGACTGGCGCGGTCCGGTTAATACGACAGCGGGAAATTCGGAAGCAGCCCTCGTGAGGATGGGTTCCAACGAACGTTTGATATAATTTTGCATATCGCGGCTTCAAGTTGCGGTCAGTGTCTGCGTATCGGATTGCGTTTGTGATGGTCCTCTGTGTCGATAATATGCATTTCAAATGCATATTGTCAACTCAAAACGAGACATCTTGTGATTATTTTTTGTCTGACAGATCAATTCCAGTTGTGTATTTTGTGCTGACTACCCATAACATGAGAAAATTGAGATGAGTTATCGAGAACCTCTTGTAACTGTTATCACCGCGACAAATCCCGGCTTGCTCGCGGTGATCAAATCCGTGCTTGACGATGCCGAGATCCCCTGTATAACCCGGGGCGAGGGATTTCAAACTCTGTACGCGGCAGGACATGTTGACGTGCTGGTATTTGAAAGCGACGCCGAGCAGGCAAGGGCACTATTAAAAGACCTTTGACGTATTTTTCTATAGAAGGCGATGAGGTTAATTTGGTTCAAGTTGAGGAGATCAATAGAGGTTGCTATTGTTCAGGTAATTTATGGCAGTACGTTTGTTAGGAGTGGATCTGCTTTACGCCAGGGTTTGAGGGCAAATCGGCAGCCCAGGCCTTGCTCAATCTCACGCCATTTCCCCTCTTCTCCTGGCGTGATAAACGTTACTGCCTTTCCCGAGCGGCCCATGCGGCCAGTCCGTCCGACCCGGTGAGTGAAAAGTTTCTCTGATTCAGGCAAGTCATAGTTGATGACCTGACCGATGCCCTCAACGTCCAGGCCTCGCGCAGCCACGTTTGTTGCCACCAAAATCGGTGCGGTACCGGAACGGAAGGCCATCATCACACGCTCGCGTGCGCTTTGGCTGAGGTCGCCCTGGAGCACTCCTACGGGGTAGCCCAACGTGTCGAGCCGTCTCGCCAGTCTCTTGACGCCGTGTCTGGTCCTGCCAAAGACGATTACCGGATCGCCGTTCCGCTGGTCCAACTGCGTTTGGAGTGCCTTTATCTTATCTTTTTGCCGGATGGTATAGACCAGGTGCTCCACAGTGGGCAGTGCTTTAAGGTCGCCGTCTATTTTCACCGTTACAGGGTTGCGCAGATATTTCTTCGCTGTGTTCGCCACCCACTCGGGCATGGTTGCAGAGAGGAGAGCGGTCTGCCGCCTGGAGGGCGTCTGGCTAAGGATCGCTTCAACATCTTGGGCAAAACCTTTATCCAGCATTTCATCTGCCTCATCAAGGACCAGGAATTGCACTGATCGCAGGTCTAGCGTGCCCTGTCTTAGATGGTCTAACGTACGGCCCGGGGTCCCAATGATGATCTGGGGCCCGCTCTTCAGGGCTTTGTACTCTGGCCTCAATGACCGGCCGCCGTACAGTAATGTTACGCGCAACCGCTGCGATGAAGCCAGGGCCTCTGTGACTTTAGCTACCTGAATGGCCAACTCCCGCGTAGGCACCAGCACAACTGCCTGGACCCGCCGCACCGATGGGTTCAAGCTCTCTGCCATGGGTACTGCAAACACCAGCGTCTTTCCAGATCCCGTGCGCGCCTGTCCGATCAAGTCTCGCCTTGCCAGGAGATGGGGGATTGATTTCGCCTGAATGGGCGTAGGCTCTGATATGTTCATCCTGGAAATTGCCTCCTTGGTCGCGACTTTCAACGCCATTTTGGGAAACACGGCGGTGATATTAGCAATGGGTTTAGTCGCAGTAAGTGACCTGCTTACGGGGCCTTTGGTCGGGGAAGAACGGCCGTTGCGACGGCTTTTGAAGCAAGAGCGACAGTACACTGGCCTGCCTGGTCTTAGTCGGAAAGGGACGGTTGTCAATGTATTGCAATCGGCGCACGCGGTGCGCTTTGCACGGCGAGATGGGCGCGGGTTAGTCGAGCGAGATTTACGAGGCATGCGGGAATAGACTCCTTAGTCTAAAGAGATGACTCAGCGTGGGGTAAAAATACGAGCAGGGAAGACCGATGAGCTACTGCTGCGAGAAACCCGGTGCGCTAATTATAAAAAAGTGGGTACAAGCAACAAGCCCCCGATAGGGTCGCACATCGGGAGCTTGCGTTAAATGCGGTGCCGTATAAGAGTTAGCAGTTGGAAGTTTAGCGCCAGCGGTAGGGATCAAATAGATGCCCTTAACAGCTATTTGTTTACTATCTGAGCAACGCTAAAATATCATAATAGCCTTTAAATATGCGGGGAGTGAATATATCTGTCAAGTGTAATTTTTGACATCATTTTGTTCTGAGCCTCGTACGAGTTGAGGCTTGGAAATTTTGAGCCGAATTGCTAATATAGAGATTAAAAAATTAAATTGCCCCACCATTGCGCTTCGCGCACTTCTCAGGAGAGCAAATATCTCAATAAAATTAAGGATCTGATATGCAGAATATTTTGAAGTTGATGGGTTATATGCGGCCCTATTGGAAGCAGGCGACTATCGCTCCGCTGCTGAAATTGATCGAGGTGATGCTGGAGTTGATGCACCCCCGGTTGGTGCAGCGGATTGTAGATGAGGGGATTGCCAGGGGAGATCTGGATCTGGTGATTGAGACCGGGTTGTGGATGCTCGGTCTGGCCATTGGGGGCGTTTTGTTTGGAATCGGTAATGCCTGGTTTGGCGTGTGGGTGGCGCAGCGGGTGGAGACCGATGTGCGGAGTGCGCTTTTTGGCAAAATTCAGTCGCTTTCGTTTGGCAATCTGGATAAGCTGTCAACGGGGCATCTGATTACGCGACTGACCAACGATGTGCGGCAGGTGGGAGAGGTGGCGCGTTTGATATTGCGCATTTTGTCGCGTATGCCGATGGCAATGGTGGGCGGTCTGGTGATGGCGATTGTGACCAGTCCCCGCCTGGGGTTGATGTTTATTGGGCTGGCTCCCGTGATTCTGGGGACTTTGATTCTGGTGTTTCGAAAAGCCAATGCGATGTTTGGCGAAGTGCAGAATCGCCTGGATCGGGTGAATCAGGTGACGCAGGAAAATCTGGCAGGTGTGCGCGTGGTGAAGGCTTTTTTGAGGGCTGACCACGAGACCGAACGGTTTGGAACGGCAAATAACAGGTTGATGGAACAGACGATTCGGGTGACGCAACTGGTGGCTCTGGTGATGCCATTTATGATGCTGCTATTGAATCTGGGTGTTGTGGGGGTGATCTGGTTTGGGGGTATTGCTGTAACCCAGGGCGGGATGAAGCTGGGCGAGATTATTGCGTTTATCAATTATCTGTTGCTGTTCTTGCAGTCTCTGATGATTGGTAGTATGGTGCTTATCCGGATGTCCCGAGCAGAGGCTTCTGCCGAACGCATTGTCGAGGTACTGAATAGCGAGCCCGAGTTACAGGATCGGACAGATGCAAAGCGCGATGTGGTGTTGGAGGGACAGGTTGCGTTTGAAGATGTGACATTTAGCTATAACGAGACGGCAGATGATCCGGTATTGCGAAATCTGAGTTTTGTCGCGGAGCCGGGTCAGAAGGTGGCGATTTTGGGATCGACTGGGGCGGGCAAGTCGTCGCTGGTAAATCTTATTCCGCGGTTTTACGATGTGGATGCAGGGCGGGTGATGGTGGATGGGATGGATGTGCGCGATGTGGATCAGGGGACGCTGCGACAGCAGATTGGGATGGCACTCCAGGAATCGGTGCTTTTTTCGGGTACGATTCGGTACAATATCCGGTACGGGCGTCCCGATGCGACCGATGAAGAGGTTGAGGCCGCTGCCCGGGCAGCTATGGCACACGATTTTATTGTCCAGTTTCCAGATAAGTACGAGACGCTATTGGGGCAGCGCGGCGTGAATCTATCGGGAGGACAGAGGCAGCGGATAGCGATAGCCCGGGCGTTGATCTCCCGTCCAAAGGTGTTGATTTTAGACGATAGTACCAGTGCGGTAGATCTGGAGACAGAGGCCGGGATTCACGATGCGCTGGAACAGATGGTCGGGTGTACGAGTTTTCTGGTGGCGCAGCGCATCAGTACGGTATTGCAGGCAGATAAGATTCTGGTGCTGGACGATGGCGTACTGGTTGCCGAGGGTACGCACCAGGAATTAATGGAATCCAGTTCGGTGTATCAGGAGATTTACGATTCACAGCTCGGAGAGGGAAACGGATATGGCGGAAGTTGATCGACAGCGCGACGGTGAACAGCAGGGTCCAGGCGGAATGATGATGGGGGGGCGTCGCCGGATGATAATGATGGGTGACGACGAGCGGGCGCGGGATATCCGGGGAACTACCCGCCGTTTGCTGGGGTATATGAGACGCTACAAGGGGACTTTGATCGGGGTGGTGGGGCTGGTGGTGATCACAACGGGGTTGGAGGTGGCAGGTCCGTATTTGATGGCGCGCGCGATTGATGAGTATATCGCCTATAGCGACTTGCCGGGCCTTTTTCAAATTACCCTGTTGTTGGCGGGGGTGTATGTGGCGATGGCACTGACATCCTGGCTTCAGACGTTTATTATGGCACGGGTATCTCAAAGCTCTGTGCGGGATTTGCGACAGGATCTTTTTGATCGCTTGCAGGTGCTTCCGCTGCGGTTCTTCGACCGGCGTGCCAGTGGCGATATCATGAGCCGGGTGACCAATGATGTGGATAATATCAGCAGTGTGTTGTCGGATAGCGTGACGCAGTTGATTAATAGCGTGTTGACCCTGGTGGGCGTGTCGGCCATGATGTTCTGGATGGATTGGCCTCTGGCGTTGATTAGTTTGCTCACCTTTCCGCTGATGGCGTCTTTGACAGGGCAGGTCGCCAAACGGGCGCGCCGGGGGTTTCGCGAGCAGCAGGCGGCACTGGGTGCGCTCAATGGGATGATTGAGGAGACGATTGCGGCAGAGCAGGTGGTGAAAGCTTATGGACGCGAACAGGCTTCGATTGAGGCGTTTGAAAAGTTCAATAACAGGTTGAAGTATGCCGGTACGCGCGCGCAGTTTTTCGGGACGCTGATGCCGCCTCTGACCTTTTTTGTGAATAATATGGGTCTGGTGATTGTGGCTTTTGCGGGGGGCTATATGGCGGTTCAGGGCGATGTGACAATCGGTGTGATTGCCGCTTTTATCAGCTATGTGCGGCAGTTTGGACGGCCTTTGGGGCAGGTTGCCAATTTGTACAATTCGATACAGTCGGCACTGGCCGGGGCAGAGCGGGTTTTTGAGACTATTGACGAGTTTCCCGAAGCGCCCGATATGCCAGATGCGGCCGCGTTAGATCAGGTTCGGGGCGATGTGGTTTTTGATCGGGTGTGTTTTGGTTATGAAAAAGATGTGCCGGTGCTCAAAGAGGTGAGTTTGCACGCCAGGCCGGGAGAGAAGATTGCGCTGGTAGGACCGACGGGAGCGGGGAAGACGACCATTGTGAATTTGCTGACCCGGTTTTACGATATCGATAGTGGGGCGATCTATATCGACGGCCATGATATTCGGCAGGTGAAACGGGAAGCGTTGCGGCGGCAACTGGGTATTGTGTTGCAGGATACTTTTTTGCTGTCTGATACTGTGCGGGAAAATATCCTTTATGGAAGGTTAGATGCTTCGGATGAGGAGGTGGTTGACGCGGCTAAATTGGCCAATGCGGATCCCTTTATTCACCGTCTGCCCCAGGGCTATGATACGGTGCTTTCGGAACGCGGCGGCAATTTGAGCCAGGGACAGCGGCAGATGCTGGCCATTGCGAGAGCCGCGTTGGCCGATCCGTCGATTCTCATTTTAGATGAGGCGACGTCCAGCGTGGATACGCGAACGGAGATGCGGATTCAACAGGCGCTTTTAAGGCTGATGGAGGGGCGAACGAGCTTTATTATTGCCCATCGGTTGAGCACGATTCGCAATGTGGATGAGATTCTGGTTATTGACGATGGGCAGATTATTGAACGCGGTTCGCATCGGGCGTTGTTAGAGGCCGAGGGATTTTATTACAATTTGTATATGAGCCAGTTTAAGGGAGAGGTCACTTTTGTTTAAGGGAGAGAAAAAATGTCCTATCGATTAACACCAGAAGATGTGCGGTTCTTTCACGACGAGGGGTATCTCGGGCCATATACGATGCATTCGCCAGAAGAAATGGATCGTATTCGGCCTGTTGTTGAGCGTGAAATTTTTGAAGCCGAAGGCCCGTTTTACGTCAATCGGAAAAAATCGCGGCATCTCGATAGTCGAACGATCTACGATCTGTGTACACATCCGACAATTATGGATCGGATAGAAGGCATCCTCGGTCCGGATATCGTGCTCTGGCAATCCAACTTTTTTAACAAACCCCCCGGTGCCAAAGAAATTCCCTGGCATCAGGATATGAATTTCTGGTCCACCGAAATAGAACCGGGTATCAATGTCTCCGCCTGGTTAGCCATTGACGATACAGATGTCACCAACAGTTGCGTTCAACTCATGCCGGGGTCGCACCGAAGAATGATTCCGCACATTAAAGCAACACCCGAACAGGCTTTTCGCCAACAGGGCGACCCCGATCACATTGGCGTTGACCCGGATCGCGTTGTGAAGATGAAAATGAAAGCCGGACAATTCTTTCTCTTTACCGAGCGCATGCTCCACTACTCAGCGGCCAATACGTCTGATTGCCGACGCCTGGGATTGGCGATACGCATTACCATTCCGATTGTGCGGTGTTACAAAAGGTATCACCTTCATCTGGTGCGCGGTGAGGATCGGATGGGGTTTAATGTATATGGAGATGCGCCTGAATGATACAACTATCGAAAAAGGTGAAAACTTATGAAAAAAGCCATACTCCACGGTCCGCGGGACCTTCGCATTGAAGAGCACCCGCTTGATACAAGCGCGCTTGGTGCTGATGATGTCTGGGTTGAAACGCAGATCAGCGCGTTTAAAATTGGAACAGATCGGGGTAATTTTGAAGGCGCAGATCGCGTACCAGGTGCGCCGGACTATCCGCGATTCGTTGGCGATAGCAATCTGGGTATTGTTCGCGGGATTGGTACGGAGGTCACGCGTTTTGAGGTTGGCGATCGCGTTGTGGCGACTCAGCCTCACCAATCTGAATACATCATAAGCCAGTTTGGTGACATCTTCAAAATACCCCCTGATGCCGATGATGAAGATGCTGTGTATGCACACCTCTATGCGCTCAGCGCACATTGTTATCACAAAGCATTATTTAGACCCGGCGAAAATGTCGCCGTTGTTGGTCTGGGTGTTCTCGGCCTGGGGGCAGTCGCTTTAGGTCCTCTGTTTGGTGCCCGCGTCGTTGGACTTGGAAATAGTTCCATCAGGTTAGATATGGCAATGCGAATGGGTGCTCACGCGGCTTATTTATCAGATGATCCAGACCTCGAAGAGAAACTCGACGCTTTTACAAATGGAAGAGGCATTGATCTGGTTATTCTTACGGCGAATCCATGGCCGGCTTTCAAAACATCTGTTGAAATTGTGCGGCCAAATGGTCGGGTCTCTATCGTCAGTCTTATGGGGCGAGGCGAACCGCCGCTTGATTTTAACCCTCTGGCAATGGAATGGTTTTACGCCAAGGGGATATCTCTGATTGCCGTGCATGGCGAAGATGCCCAATTATATCCGCATGCCGATGCATCGGGTCATTTGGGTCATTGCGATCACGTTCTTTCTCTTATGGCAGAAAAGAAACTTCAGCCCAGCCGTCTTATTACGCACCGTTTGCATTATACGGAAATGGTTCAGGCTTATGAAATGGCCTATGCGCGTGAAAAATCTATGCTGGGTGTCATTTTTAATTGGCGGGAATAGGCTATGTCACATGATGTCACAAAATCGTTAGAGCTGTATAAGAAAGCGGGAGAACGCATTCCCGGTTGGACACAGCTCATCAGCCGAAGGGCTGACCGGGTTGCAAATGGGGTTAGTCCTCTCTATGTCGCGCGATCAAAAGGCGCGCGATTTGTCGATGTTGACGGCAACGAGTATATCGATTGGATTCGCGCTTTGGGAGCTATTATTTTGGGCTATGCAGATCCCGTTGTCGATGGTGCTGTAAAACAACAGATAGATCTGGGTAGCCTGCATTCCATGAATAGTGCGCTCGAAATTGAGCTGGCAGATGAGTTGATCAATACCATACCGAGTGCTGAAATGGTGCGCTATACAAAGGGGGGAGGGGAAGCCTGTGCGGTGGCTGCGCGCATTGCTCGGGGTACGACCAATCGAGATGTCATTCTTTTTTGCGGTTATCACGGGTGGCACGATTGGTATCAATCGGCAAATTATCTCGTCGATCCCGAGAGTGGCGAATATCCCTTTGCCGGTATTGAACCAATTGGCGTGCCGCGTGCGCTGGCGGGAACGGCGGTTCCATTTACCCATGGCGATCTCGATATGCTCGGGCGTTTGTTGAACGAATATCAGGGCGAGGTTGCCGCTGTTATGATGGAGCCAGCTCGGTCTGAGTGGCCCGAAGAGGGGTATCTCGAAGGGGTCAAAGAGCTTGCCCGCAGGCACGGCGCTTTGCTCATCTTCGACGAAGTCTCCTGCGGTTGGCGCGAGTCTATTGGCGGTATGCAGAAATATTTGGGTGTTACGCCAGATATCACGGTGATTGCCAAAGGCATGTCCAATGGTTATCCGATGGGGGCTGTTGTTGGATCTCGAGAGGCGATGGAACCCGCCAAAGCGATGTTTATTTCCAGTTCGTATTGGAGCGATAATATCGGGCCTATTGCGTCGTTGACCACCATCCGAGAACTCAAAAGGCGAGATAGCGAGACACATCTGGCGGAAATGGGCCAAAAAGTAGCCGGGGCAATTGACGAAGCGGTCTCATCTGCTGGTCTTTCGGGATCGTGCAAGGGGTTTCCCGCAACGCCTAATCTGGTGCTTGATTTGCCCGATGAGGCATTGCGCGGCAAGGTTCAGACGCTTTTTATTCAGGAGATGGCTCGCCGGGGTGTGCATTGTTACATGGGCTTTGGTCCTACGCTTGCACATACCGAAGAGGATGTGCGTATTACTGCTGATGCGGTTGAAGCCTCTTTGCGCGTCGTAAAGCAGGGGCTTGAAAATGATTCTATCGACGATCTGCTCATTTGCGATCTGCACTCGGAACCCTTCCGCCGGATCGTCCGATAAAGGAGAAAAAATGGCATTGATAATTGACGAAAGGCCCGCACAGCCGGGGGAATGGGGATTTAGACCAGAAAATGTGACGACAGAGGAGACGCCACCGGCATTTGTGTGGCGCCCGCAGGAGAATGCTGCGAGCTATGATATTCAGTGTGCGCGGGGCGCGGATTTTTCAAAGGTCGCATACGAGGCTAAGGGCGTGACATATACGGTTCACCGCCCAGCGGAGGTGTTTGAGTCGGGGCAGTGGTACTGGCGGTTCCGATTTGTCGATAGGGGAGGAAAGGTGTCGGATTGGAGTTCGGGGCGCGCTTTTGTGATTGACCAGAATGCAAAAGCATTGCCCTTGCCCAAATGCAGTGAATTGATTGGGCGCATCCCAAAGAGCCATCCGCGCTTGTTTGTGCGTCCAGAGGATTTGGATAGCTTGCGCACACGGGCACGGGGAGATCTGAAACCGATTTACGACGATCTGGTCGCAACATGCGAAGATATTCTGGCCGATATGCCATCTACCAAAGAACCGCCCCTGTATCCCGAAGGGACTGTTGTTCTGAGCGAGGAATGGCGGGAGATCTGGTGGGGAAATCGGATGTACACGATTCGCGTGTTAAACAGCGCGGCGACGCTGGCTTTTACGCGGCTTTTGGGTGGGCAGGATCACTACGGTGAGAAGGCGAAAGAGTTGCTGCTGGCGTGTGCCAAATGGGATCCCCTGGGGGCGACAGGCTATCGGTATAATGACGAAGCGGGTATGCCTTATAATTACTATTTTTGCCGCACTTATACGTTTGTGAACGATTTGTTGAGCGAAGAAGATCGCGATATATGCCGGGCGGTGATGAAGGTGCAGGGGCAGGAAATGTACGACCATCTGGCGACTGAGATGCGCTATTTGTGGCATCCTTATGGCAGCCATGCCGGTCGTGCCTGGCATTTTTTGGGTGAGATTGGCGTGACGTTTTTGGATGAGATTCCCGAGGCGGAGGAGTGGGTGTGGTTCGCGATGAATGTGTTTGGGGCCGTGTATCCCGCGTGGTGCGATGAAGATGGCGGCTGGCACCAGGGATTGCAATACTGGGAGAGTTATGTTCAGCGCTTTACGTGGTGGGCGGATATCATGCAGGCGGCAATGGGGATTGATGCGTATTGCAAACCGTATTTTGCACGCGCTGGCGATTTTCCGATGTATTTTCAGCCTCCGGGTACGCGGGGTGGCGGCGTGGGAGATTTGACGACGACGAGAACATCGGATCAGAATTGCGATTTGATGCGCACGCTGGCGGCTCAGGCGCGCAATCCATACTGGAAGTGGTATGTGGATATGCACCCGGAGAAAGTGAAAGAGGAGACGAGCGCGCGCCGGTTGGATGCCGTGGGTGCCGGGCGGTCGCTCTATATCGATTTTGTGCGGGGTGCGTTGCCAGAAGTGTGCGCAAAAGCACCGGTGGATTTGCCTTCTTCAAAATGTTTTCGCGGCACGGGGTTGGTGGCGATGAATTCGGATTTGACGGATGGAAAAAACAATGTGTCGGCCATTTTTAAAAGCAGTCCATTGGGGTCGCAGAGTCACGGTTTTGACGCGCAAAATTCGTTTTCGCTATTTGCTTTTGGCGAGCGTTTGTTGATTCACACGGGACAGCGCGATATTCACGGCAGCGACCACCACAAGAACTGGATGCACCATACAAAATCAACCAATTGCATTGGGGTAAATGGCGAGAGTCAGTTGCGTAACCAGGCTGCGGCTATGGGTGAAATTCTGGATTTTCAAACGTCGGATGTATTTGATTATGTGGCTGGCGAAGCCGCCCCGGCGTACGGGGGAATGCTGAAAAAATTTACGCGACAGATTTTGTTCGCAAAGCCCGATGCTGTGGTGATTTGCGATACAGTGGTGGCACCAGAGGCTTCGATATTTCAGTATTATTTACACGCTGAAACGGAAATGGATATCGAGGGACAGACGCTAAAAATCACGACTGGTGATGCAGGTTGTGTGGTGTCTCTGCTGCATCCAGAAAATTTGAAAATCAGTCAGACAGATCAGTTTGATCCACCGCCGAGGGAGCGCGTTCAACTCAGAGAGTATCACGTGACGGCAGAAACGGTGAAACCGCAGGAAGAGGCGGCATTTATTGCGGTATTGCGTCCGCACAGGGCGGGGGATGTGCCCGAAGGTGATCCGGTTCTGATGGACGATGAAACGCTGATGGTGCCGTTGCCCAATGGCGAGTTGAAGGTTTGGGTGGGTGAGACATTGCGCGCGGAGAAAAGGGATCAAAGTGGTGGTGTGGTGGCAACACTGTGTTGAGTCTCGCGGAACTGTGGAAAGAAGAGGGTGAGAGATGAATGAAATACGCATCGGCATTGCCGGATTGGGCCACCGTTCCCGGCACTGGATCAATACCCTGCTAAAGATACCGGGCTACCGCATTACCGCACTCTACGACTGGATTGAACCGCTGCACGATCGGGCGCTATCTCTGATCGAGTACCGAAACGATGTCAGGGTTTTCAGAGATTACGAGGATTTTCTGGCCTATGAGGGTATGGACGCGGTTGGGCTGGTCGTTCGCCGGAAGGATCAGGGGGCGATGGCGGCGCAGGCTCTGGAGGCTGGCAAGCACGTAAATATGGAGGTTCCCGCCGCGCATACAATGGAGGATTGCTGGCGGATTGTGACGGCGGCAGAACACACGGGACGGGTTTATCAGCTTGCGGAACAGACGCGCTACTGGGGATTTGTGGAGGCCTGGCGGGACATGGTAGCAGAGGGACGGTTGGGACGGGTGACCTATTGCGAGGGGCAGTATATCGGCTATTACGGCACGCGCCAGTTTTTTCAGGACTATAAGACGGGCCAGCAGTACAGCGTGGAAGAGCTTTCGGCGCACCCGGATGCAGAGCCTACGTGGCTGCATGTGATGCCGCCGATTCACTATCTTCCGCACGAGTTGAGTCCGATGCTGAAAGTTCTGGATGATCGGGTCGTTGAGGTAACGGCGATGAGCACTGCGTCTCCCAGCTATTCGCATCCAGAGATCGATCAACCTGATATTCAGGTCGCATTGATGAAGACGGAGAAGGACAGGCTGTTGCGGATGGTGACCGGGTTTACTCAGAAAATTCCGAGTCGCAGAGGACATCACTGGTATCAGATCATCGGGACGAGAGGGTGCGTGGAGTGGAAGCGGTCGGAAAAGGGACGCTCCCTGATGTGGCTGGCAGATTCCCAGATGCACGATCTGGCTGAAGTAGATTGGAAGTTCGAGCGTACGGATGCGCCTGCAGAAGCGCAAGGCAGCGGTCACGGGGATGCAGACTATTACGTCCACACCGCTTTTTGGAATGCCGTAGTTGGAAATAAGCCTCTGGAGTTCGATGTTTACAGGGCGATGGAGACGGCGGCACCTGCGGTTCTGGCTGCGGAGTCCATCGCACGGGGAACCGAGCTGATGAAAGTTCCCGATTTTCGTCCGAATGAGACGCGACCCTCTGGGCAGATGCCGGGAGGAGATTGAGCATGCGTATCGGCATCTTATCCGACGGACCTGATCTTTCAGCTTACCTTGCCGAGATTTTCAATACCTGGGGATTGGTCCTGTACGAGATGGTGGGACAGGATCTGATTTCGGAGATGGATCCCGAAGATATGCCAGTGGTGGTTTGCCCTGCGTCTCAAGGTAGTCATTCTCTGGTTGATTACGCGCGCCGGGGTGGAACGGTGATTTGCTTTCTTCCCGAGGGTCCTCTGGCCGAGGCAGCCGGGCTTGCGTATGAGGGGGAAAAGGATGTGCCACTGCGGTTGCGTATTACCGCGTACCAGGCTTCAGGCATAGCGGGGGAGCGATTTCCAATTGTGGGCCGTGCGAATAACTATAGCCCAGCACCCGGGGTTCAGGTGTTGGGCTATTTTTCATATACAGATCGCTATGAAGGAGAAAGCGTCGGGGTTACAGAAACACCGGTTGGGCAGGGGAGGATTGTGGCGTTCGCGTTTGATCTGGCTCTTTGTGTTCTGTTGCTGCGGCAGGGTGATCCGAACCTCGCCGAGGTGATTCCCGAGGGCACCGGGTGCGCCCGTCCATCCAGTCTTGCGATCAATATCGGGCCTTCAGACTCCGGCTGGGTTCCCTTTGCCGACCTGCTTTCCAGGCTGTTTGTGGATACAGTGCGGCGTTATCTGCCGGGTCCAGTGCCGCTCCTGTCGCATCTGCCGGGGATGGCACCCGGCATCCTCCTTTACTCCGGTGACGAAGATAATGCGGACGTGGCGAGCAATGATGCGGAATTCGAGTGTGTGGCAGCGGCAGGCGGGCGCATGAATCTCTATATTATTCCGAACCGGACAAAATCTACGGTGTCGGACGTGGAGAGGTACCGCGTTCAGCACGATGTGGGACCGCATCCGAATCTTCGGCCGCTGGACGGATGCTCTATATCGGAACGTCTCACAGAATTCGAGCGGCAGATCCGAATGTTTCAAGACCAGTTCGATACACCCGCGCGATCTCTGCGCAATCACTGCACAGCCTGGGCCGGGTATCTGGAACCTGTGGAGGTTATGGAGAAACTGGGTGTGGGTATGGATGGGAATTATTTTTCCGGGACGTATGGGTATGGCCGAGAAGATGCGCCGTATGCCGCGTTTGGAGGCGCTATGCCGATGCGTTTCTGCTGGCCGGATGGTCGGGTGCTCAATGTCTTTCAGCAACACACGCAGCTTGCAGACGATATTATGTTCGGGACAGCAGACTATTCCTACCGGCTGTCGCCGCAGGTCTTTGTGGCTGTGCTGGATCGGATTTTCACGGATATCGAGACCCGCTTTCACACGCCCTTCGGCGTGTGCATCCACCCCGGCAACTGGGTGAGGTTCTCCCGGCCTCAAGGACGGGAATTGCTTCGCCAGGCTAATGAGAGGCGATTCCCAATCTGGTCTTTTGACCAGTGGCTGACATTCTGGGAGGCGCGCGATACGTGGCGGTTCAACGGGATGACCCGGCAGGGATGCAGGTTGCAATTCGCGCTTGAGGGGGAACGATCACACGACGCTCTCTGCCTTGCGATTCCAGCGAAAGATTCGAAGACATCTCTTGTCGAGATAAAACTGGACGGGGAGCGTGCAGAGTGGCAGACGGTCCGTCGCTATGGTGAGGATCTCGCGCTTGTGCCTGTACCACTCCGGAAAACGGCTATATCGGTTAGCGTTATGTATGGCAGTTCCGCGAAGCTGGTTTTGACGACACAGGATTTCACAGAAAAATAAGAGTCCTGCTTTACGTCGCTCGCAGGATTTTTTGCAGGAGGAGATTGCAATGCGTTTTGGAATTGCCTGTCGGGATATCGTTCCTCCGTTTCGCACGAGAATGTACGGGTATGGTGCGCGGGTAGATCTCTACGAAGATGTCAACGACCCGTTGACGTTTACAGCGATTGTGCTGGAAGAGGGGAACCGCCGTGCGTTGTTGGGTGCTGCGGATCTGGGTACATTTCCGAGGCTCGATGAGTTGTCTGGCTTCCTGGGCCAGCTCGGAGAGATTGTCGGGTGTCCAAGAGACCATATCATGCTGAACTGCTCGCACTCTCACGGAGCCGCGACGGTGTCGGATGAGCGATACAGGGAGTGGTTGTACGAAAAGGTCCGCGAAGCTGTTCAGGAGGCTTCGGAAAACGCGAATGAGGGGACGTTGTGGTACGGCGAAGGCAAGACGAGTTTGCCGATGAACCGCCGCCCGGAGCGAGATGGGCTGGTCGTGAATGCGCCCAATCCGAGGGGTACGGTAGATGATCGCATGCGGCTTCTGGTCTTCAGGAAACCCACAGGAGAGATCGCTGCGCTCGGGATGTCCGTGGCGTGTCATCCGGTTGCTACAGGGGCACAGCATCTGCTGACAGCGGAGTATCCCGGGGCCTGGAGAACCGCCTTCTCCAGAGCGTTTGGTCCGGATGTGACGCCGTTTTTCCTGCAGGGAGCGGGCGGAGATATACGGCCCCGACATGTAGCTGAAGGAGATCACTGGCGGGCGATGAAGCATGCCGAACTTCCCGGCATGGGACGGGAACTTTTGAGGGAGATGTTGAAGATCCTTCTGGAGGCGGACTTCAAACAGATCGACAATCTGACGCTTATGGGCAAGATCAATCGGGTTGAGGCACCCTGCCAGAGGCTTTATACCACGCGCGAGGAGCTCGAGTTGTTGAGGGGTCGGGATGGAAGATTTGGTTCTTATGCGGAGAAATGCCTGCAGCATCTCAATGCGGGAGAGGAAGTTCCGGATCGTGCGGAATTTCACGTTCAGACGCTCTGGTTGAACCGGGATTTCGCCCTGATCGGCCTCGACGCCGAGCCGCTCCACGCTCTGGGCCGGGCCATAGAGGATTCCGTTGTTCCCAGACAGGCGTTGTTCCTGGGATATACGAATGGCTGCGTTGGCTACGCGATGGATGGGAAGGAGACAGAACGCGGCGGTGGCACGGAGATCGGTACCTATCTTTTCAGGGGATGGTCGGGGCCTCCTGAGCCGGGTCTTGAGAAGGTCCTGGCTGACGCTGTTGTGAAATGAATTGTCTCTCAATACACAAGGAGAAAATGCCATGCGTTTCGGTATTGGCCGCAGGGATATTACCCCGCCGCTTTACACTTATATGCACGGGTACGCGGCAAGGCGAGATACGAACGATGGGGTGAACGATCCCCTGACGTTTACGGCGATTGTGATGGAAGAGGGAGGACAGCGCGCACTATTGGGCGCTGCGGACATTTGCACATTTCCGAATGACGGGAGCGTGCTTGACTTTCTGAAGCAAGTTGGGAAAGCGATTGGATGTCCGGCGGCCAACGTGATGCTCAATGCCTCGCACACCCATGGAGGACCGAGGATACCGGGTTCTTCTCGGTATTGGAGAGACTTTCCTTCGCGAACAGTAGAGGATTACAGAAATCAGCTCTACGCGCAGGTACTGGAGGCCGCCCGCGAGGCTGCGGATAATCTGATGGAAGGGAGCCTCTGGTATGGGGAGGGGAAGACGCGGCTGCCGATGAATCGGCGTCCGGAGCGGGATGGCCGGGTTGTGAATGCGCCGAATCCGGACGGACCGGTGGACGATCGGATGCAGCTTCTGCTTTTCAGAAAGGCCACGGGAGAAGCGGCGGCGGTCGGGGTCAAGGTATCCTGCCATCCAGTTGCCACAGGTGCGCAACATTTGATCACAGCAGATTGGCCGGGGGCATGGCGTGCGGCGTTTTCCAATGTGTTTGGTCCTGATGTGATCCCGTTTTTCCTGCAAGGGGCGGGTGCAGATGCACGCCCTCGACATGTGGCCGAAGGAGACCACTGGCGGGCGATGAAGCACGCCGAACTCGCTAAGATTGGCGATGAACTGCTGGCTGAGACCCTGGCGATCCTCACAGGAATGAATCTCCGTCCAATAGATAATCTGACGCTGCAAGGGAAGATTAACGTTGTGCAGGCTCCATGTGAGAAGCAATATACTACTCGTGAACAACTCGAATCTTTGAAGGGTGAAGGCGGACTTCTGCAGCAGTATGCGAAAGCGGGTCTGGAGCGTCTGGATATGGGAGAAGAGATTCCTGATCAGGTGGCGTTTCAGGTTCAGACGCTGTGGTTGAACCGGGATCTGGCTTTGATCGGTCTGGATGTAGAGCCGCTTTGTGGCCTGGCGAGGACAGTTGAGGAGATAGTTGCGCCAGCGCAGGCGGTTCTTCTGGGATATACGAATGGCTGTGTTGGTTATACCCCCGATACAGAGGAGATGAAGCGCGGGGGGTACGAGACCGGTAGCTATCTGCCCAAGTTATGGTCCGGGCCATTGAAGCCGGGTCTTGAAGATCTGTTTGCGAGTGCTGTTGTTCTCCATGCGGGAAATTAGAAATCTGTGTCAGATAGGAGAAATGACCGATGAAGATCACTGAGGTGGAACCCATCCTGCTCACGGTTGATATGCCGGAAGAGCATCCTTTGCGATGGTCGGGAGGAGAAACAGACAGCGTAAACTGCGCGCTGGTGCGGGTGCATACCGACGAAGGCGTCACCGGTCTGGGAGATTGCTACGGGCCGGGGTTTGTCGCGGGTGAAGCCACGGCTGAGTTGTTCCGCCTGTTCGGGCAGTTTCTCCAGGGCAAAGACCCACGAGACGTGGCCGGGTGTTACGAGATGATGTACCGCCGCATCCTGTACTGGGGTCGGTCCGGGCTGGCAGTAGCAGCGGCCAGTGCGGTCGAGAACGCCCTGTGGGATATTGCGGGGAAAGCGGCCAGCGTGCCGGCATATCGCCTGCTGGGAGGGTTGTGCCACGAGAAGCTGCCAATTTATGCCAGCGGCGGTCTGGAACAGCCTCTGGAGGATCTGAAAGCAGAGATGAGAGCGCATCTTGAAGCGGGGTTTCGAGCCGTGAAGATGCGGATTGGCGTGAATCGGGAACACGATCTGGAACGGGTGGCCGCGTGCAGGGAAGTGCTGGGACCTGAGGTGAAGTTGATGGCGGACGCGGTGATGGGACACAACCCGGATCCGTGGACGGCAGCCGACGCAGTCCGGGTAGCGAAGGCTTTAGAGCCTTACGATTTGTTCTGGTTGGAGGAGCCTTGTTTTGCTGCGGACTACGAGGGCTATGCCCACGTCCGCCGAAATACCTGTATTCCCATTTCGGGCGGTGAGAGTTCGTGCATGCGGTATGAGTTCAAACATTTTTTTGAGCGGCAGGCATTGGATGTGGCCCAGCCGGATGCGTGCCAGGCAGGGGGCATCTTAGAGTGTATGAAGGTGGCTGCGATGGCTGACGCCTATGGTGTAAAAGTGGCGCCCCACGCCTGGGGGACTTCGATCACGGTCGCAGCCAACCTGGCCTGGGCATTTGTCACGCCCAATACCGTGCTTGCCGAGTATCCGACCTGGCATTTCCCGCTCACAGACGCGCTATTTGTGGAAAAACCGCGGATTGAAGATGGGATGGTTTATCCTCCAACAATGCCTGGACTGGGAGTAGAACTTCCGAAAGAGCTGGAGGAAAAGTACCGTTACCGACCGGAAGCTTCCAGGCTGGATATGCGGAGAGAAAGAGAATGAAATTCGGTACTGATGAAGGACGTCTGATCGAGCAATGGAGCGTTGACGGCGGGGAATACGTGATGCGCACAGCACGCTGGAGCGATCTGGCATCCTATGGAGCGATGCACCGCGAGTTGTATAAGGAGCAGGTGATGGCGAGTCCGAGGAACGCCGATATCCGGGTCGCAGGAGAAGCACTCGGCGGGAGACTTACGGACATGGCCTGTGGCACAGGTGTGCTGCTGGTCGTGGATACAGATGGGCGGATCGTGGGAGAGGGGACGCTTCAGCGCTCTAACGGGGACGGTTCGATTACCCTGGGGCTACTGATTCTCAAAGATTTTCGAGATAAAGGGATCGGCAGGCGGCTGATGAGTGCGTTAGAAGGCGAGGCGCGCCGACTCGGCAAATGGCGGATTGATCTGACGGTCTGGAGTGCCAACGAACGCGGTTACCACCTCTATACCAGCATGGGCTATCGAGAAATCGGGCGGTTTCCGGATTGGATCCGCTCGGATCTTGCGCCAAGAGGGACATCCGACCTCGTGTGGATGTTGAAGGATCTGTAGGTTTGCAGGATCAGAAAACCGCAGATAAACGAAAAAGGAGAATCGATGTCTAAGAAAGGCTATCGGGTGGACTGCCACACACACCTCTGGCGCTATCCGGGCGAGTTGACCGACGAATTGGCGTGCGAGACTTTTATTATGCGCAATAAGAAGGTGGATCTGGATATTACACCCGATATGCACACGGCAGCCGTGGCAGAGGTGGACTGCGCTATCGTGTTCGGGTTGCGGGCACCGCTGACGGGTTTTTTTACTGTCAATGATACGGTTGCTGATTACGTGCGTACGCATCCGGAAAAGATGATCGGTTTTGCTGCGATCTGCCCGACTGAAGACAACGCGCTTGAGGAGGTTGAGCGCGCGGTCAAAGAGCTGGGGTTGCGGGGCCTGAAGATGAGTCCGATCTACGGTGGGTGGGACCCATTGGATGCGAATGCGCTGGCTATTTTTGCAAGGGCGGAGGAGTACGGATTGCCCATTATGTTCCACCAGGGAGCGACTTTTCCGCGCAGGGCACCGCTGAAGTATGCTAATCCCATTCTGCTGGAGGAGATCGCGCTTCGATTTCCGGATCTGAAGATGATAATCGCCCATCTTGGGCATCCCTGGGAGGCGGAGACGATTGTCCTGATCCGGAAGCAGCCGAATGTGTTTTCGGATATTTCGGGTCTGTTCTACCGGCCCTGGCAGTTTTACAACTCGTTGCGGCTGGCGGTTGAGTACGGGGTTGTGGATAAACTGCTCTTTGGAACAGATTATCCTGTGGCTACTTTTGAGGAAACAGTGGAGGGGTTGCACCATGTGGTTCGGCTTTCCCATGAGATGCGGTTGCCTCCGCTTCCAGAAGACCTGCCGGATCAGATTCTGTACCGCGATACTCTGGGTCTGCTGGGGCTTTCTGGGCCTGCGAGCCGATGATCGCGTTTCAGCATATTGAAAGGAGATGTTGATGGGAAAGCTGGCATTGACGGGTGGTCCTAAGGCGGTAAGGCTCGACAGAAGAAAATTCGCGGTTCCCCCTGTGAGTGAGGAGGCGATTGCAGCGGTGGTGGAACTGATGCGTAAGGGCGAGACTTCCATTTCACCATCGGTTGCCGAGTTCGAGCGCGAGTTCGCCGATTACGTCGGTTGTGAATACGGGCTGGCGCTTACCAGCGGTACGGCGGCGCTTCAAACGGCCCTGTTTGCGGTGGGGGTGGAGCCAGGCGATGAGGTTATTGTTCCTTCCTTCACATTTCTTACCACAGCGACGACTGTGCCGGCTATGGGGGGAGTCACTATTTTTGCCGATGTAGATCGCGATACGATGACTTTGGACCCCACCGACATTGAGCGGAAGATTACAGAGCGGACCCGTGCGATTGTCGTTTGCCACGTCTGGGGTAATCCTGCGGATATGGAATCGATTTTGAAACTGGCACGCCCGCGGGGGATCGCCGTGATTGAGGACTGTTCGCACGCCCACGGGGCGACCTGGCAGGGAAAGAAAGTCGGTTCGGTAGGCGATGTCGGATGTTTCAGTTGCCAGGGATCCAAGCTGGTTGCAGCGGGGGAGGGCGGTGTACTCACGACAAACGACCGCGACCTGTACGAGCGGGCTATTGTGCTGGGCCGTCCGGAAAAGCGTGCCGAAATTCGAGAGGATTCATGGATAAAACGCTTTGCCTTCACAGGGTTGGGTTTCAAATACCGTCCCCACCCACTGGGCATTGCAATCGCCCGCGAGCAACTTCATCACCTGGATGAGATGAACGAAATCCGAGACCGCAATGGTGCCGTCCTGGACGCCGGGCTGGCAGATGTGGCAGATGTGGTGCCTCAGCGAGTGCTTCCGGGTTGCCGGCGCGTTTACAATAGCCATTGTATGCGGTATGATCCGGATAGGCTCGGAGGTGTTTCGGTTGAGACTTTCCTGCAGGCGCTCTCAGCAGAAGGTGTGAGTATCGGCCGTATGAGATACGGACATTTGCACGGGAATCCGATTTTTACAGAGGGATTTCCCTATGGTACGAAGGGTGCGACATTGAGCGCACAGGGACATGATGCGTCGAATTTTTCAAATGGTCCGCTTCCGGTGACAGAACATCTCAGAGAGTATGCTTTTCGCGCGGCTCCCCGGCTCGAAACGGAGTGTCGAGAACTGATCAACCAGTATCTGGATGCCTACCACAAGGTGGCATCGGCCGTTGATGAACTCCTGACGTACGAGAAAGAGCACAGATCAGAGGCTTAGAAGAGACACGGAGGTGTGTTATGACGTTCAAAGAGATAACAAATTCCGCTCCGGCGTTGACGGACGAGACATTTGAGGCGTTGTTCGAAGCCTGCCGGCCCCAAAAGGAACGGTGGACAGATATCCCCTGGATAGGAGGACTGTGGGAGGGGCGACAGAAGGCGGCGCGCGAGGAGAAGCCACTGTTCATCTGGGCGATGAATGGTCATCCTCTGGGGTGTACGTGAAATAACGGGGTTACGGGCCGTGCGCTCGTTTTTTCAGATCCGCGCGTGATCGAGTTTTTGAATGAACTGTTTATCCCGGTGGCCGTGAACAATACCCGATTGCAGCGGCAAACCGATGATGAGGGCCGATTTTTGCGCCTGATCTCCTGGCAGGGAAGGTACGGGTATTCTTTTGAGGAAGCACAGGCCAGATTGGAGGATATCGATCACGGGCTGAATCATCAGGGTTTATATGCAGTGACGACAGAAGGGGAAGTGTTGGGTAGTCGCAACAGGCTGTTTCCGGGAGGCAAGGCCTCGGTCCATGGTGTGGGTAGCGATCCAGACCGGTTTTTGTGGATGTTGAGACGGGCACTGGAGAACTGGGAGAACCGCAAGACCCAGCGCGAGGCATTGGAAATCGAAGATCTGGCGTATCGAGATCCCACATTTAGCTGGGCGGGGTATCCGGAAGACGGATTGGTTTTACACCTGAGCGTTCGAGACCTGCCCCGGGAGGTGGATACGCGACCTTCGGGAATGAAGCGAGAGGCGCACAATCAGGATTACGTCTGGTTCAAGCGGGAAGAGGTGCTGTCTATGGTTCCATTGGATGCGGCTGTGGGTAATGTTATCCCGGTGCCCGATGGGCTGGTCAGACGGCTGGTGCGTTATCATCTGGCGGATTACGTTCGGGGGGAAACGTCTTCGTGGCCATCCGAGGCGATCCGGGATGCGGCTATGACATTGACGGTGACTGAGGAGACACCGGAATGGGTTGATTTAAGGCTTTCCGGATCCGCGCAGTTGTTCTCGAAGGGGAGTTGGTACGAGGGCGCGTGTCTGGAACGGGGGCTGGATGCATCGCTGTTGGGATATCTCCGTTTTGATCGGCGGACGGAACGGTTTGTGAGATTCGATGTTGTGGCGGTGGGATCGCGGTGGGGTGGCACGGACTACAACGTAAGGCAAGACGATTTGGAGCCTGCGCCGATCGGGATTGCGATGACGATTGCCGGACAGGAGGAGAGGGATCGCACAGCGCCGCATGCGTGCCAGAGGCGGGGTGGCCTGGAGTGGTATTTTAATGCGTAAAGGCGTGCATTTTGGGCAAGCACCCTATTTTAACGTGACCTGGGGATCGTCCTTATACGCAGAATCTATTTGAACCAGGCGCTCTAAAGTCAGAGCGAACAGTGCAAACAAAGACTTCAGTAACTCTGTCTTTTTGATAACACCGACGCATTCAAAATACAATTCATCAACGCCTTCGGGAAAATCAGCGCCAAACCAGCCTTCATCGTCTTTGATCTTGAAATGGATATTCGGCTGTGTTTCACATAGCTTCCGTATTCTTGTATCGGCGAGTAGTAATTTGATTTTCTCCGGACTATTGCCTTTGATTTCAAACTGCTTGTCAAAAGATGGATCGCCTATTTCTATGTCTTTCATGCCGAATAATTTGCCAATTGAACTGAAGAATCCTTCGCGAGAGATCTCGAAATAGAGACCGTCTTTGTTTATAAATGGCGCGCGCATCCGAGTGTGTGTCGTTGTCGTTGTTACTTGTCCAGCAGGGGTTGTGACCGTGTAAGTATCGAGCAGAATTTGCCACTCACCGTGTTTGTAAGTGAGTACGTCCGTGCCCCAGAACCCACCTTCAATAAACTCACCGCCTATATCAGTAGCAATCTGCGTCCAGATTTCGTCCTTGGAGGGACCGAAAGCAGATCTGATAATACCCATCTTTTCCTCCATAGTTGTAATGCTTGATAAGCCTGATAAATAGCCAACCGATTCTGCGATTTACTTTAATTGTTCCTCTATCCAATCCATCCACTTCACAAGCTGCGAAAGGTATCTTGATACCCTCTCGTTTGAAGATGGCACCAGGTGGATATACAACTCTCTGGTCTCATCGAGAAAGTCAGTCCACTGTGGATATGACGCCTTTAGCATCGGTATTGTGTCAACGCCTTTAAGGGAACGAAATCGCCCTTGTGCCATCAAGAGACAAGCCCCGCCTAATACGCCAAGACGCGCCAGCTTGCGGAGTCTTAGTCGTGTCTCATTGGGAAGAGAAAAGTCAGTTGTATTTTCCTTTTCTAATCCCGCTGCATATCGAGTGAGATTCAAAGCTGACTGATGAAAATATTTTCGCACCCACGATGGGATGAAAGTCGGCAATTCAAACTCTTCTGTAAGATCATTTCCCCAAACCAGTGTGGCATCATAATGTAAACGAAATCCAAATGCTTGATGCCGTGACCGCATGTCTTTGTTCGCTCCCGGTTGTCTGCCCTGTAGAACATCATCGATTGAACGGGGTAGGGTGAGCCCATGTGTATAAGGAAACTCGCGATCAAGGCTTTCCTGCGTTTCTCTGCACCATTGGTGGTCGTTTTTTTTCAACGGACCTCGGATGAAGGAGTACAAATCAAGATCAGAAACGCCTTGAATGGCTTCATTTCTGTGGACGCTGCCCCATACGTAGATTGAAATTAGTCTCTCTGCAAAGTGCGCGTGGTACTCCAATATATGGCGCTGAATAAGTTGTACGAAATATTGGTCGTCAAATAGATGTAAATTTTTGTATTTATCTGAGGTGTTCGATTTCATAAAGTAGCTGCCTTTAGATAGAATGGGTGAAACAATTTAGATTAGAAATATATGCAAATCAAGTTTTCAATAGAGATGAGGGAACGCCCCACCAGAGATACATGTCTAATG
>VXRD01000104.1 GCA_009838845.1 Gemmatimonadota bacterium
GTACCAAGCTATGCTGAGAACCTGAAAGAAGAGAGATATATAACTGATGTCAAAAGCGTTTATGCAAGGCTCGCTGAATATGAGAGCTTTTGGCCTTGGATCCGTGCTTTCTCTGATTTACATGACCAGCTGGTACACACCAGTTCCAAAAGACCACTGGTTTTCAAACAATCCCGAATTCTTGATCATCTTCTTGTATTGGCAATTCGAACGGAGATATTGATTAGGGCATTCTTTAGAAAAGTTGCTCAGTTAGAAGATAATCGGGACCTACGGCTCGTATTCAATCAGTTTTCAATAAAGTTACCTGAGAAGTCAAGAGAGCGAAGTATTTTGTGCGCGGTTGCGGATAAAAAAACTTGGAGACAAACCGAACTAAGCGGAAAACCTGACGAAATTTTTGGGAATATAGACCTGATTCCTCAAAAGAAGAAATGGAATAAATCTCAGCATCATATCTTTTTATCTATACTGCGATTTGTGACTGCACGGAATTATTTTGCTCACCATTCCTTCAAAGATGAGACGTTAAATAACCAAGTAGAAGATTTGCCTGGACAAATTTTAGTTTCCTGCTTAAAAAGTGTGATTTATATGGATTATGTCGTTCAGAAAACTGTTTCCAAATCAGGCGATAAAAGTATAAAGTAATTGTACTCGGCGTATCTCCTTCTCGAATCGCGTAATTTTTGTAGCAAACCTTACGAGTGTCCCTGCCCCTCTTAATTATTATAAACTCTGAGCCTCACGTAGCCGCTCAAAGCAGTAATTCGCAAATTGCGGCAGCATGCCTTCCCACGGTTCGCAACCGTTCAAGCGTGCGCCATGAAACAGCCCGGCGAATGCAATCTCCTTTGAGGGACCAACGCTGATAGTAAGCATCACATCCCGGTCAATGACCCAATCGAAATCCACTTCGCCGTGTGGTGTAGCGTTCACATCCGGCCTACTGACATGAGGCGGGAATTCGTCGATAAGTTTCTGAGCAACAGCTACTGTCTCCGGAGCAAGTGCAAGGATGCCTTCGTCATCCCAGTCTTCGGTTCCAGCATCCTCAAGCAGACTGTAAACTTCGCGCTTGAGTGAGACTCGCTCCTCATTCGGATATTCGCTGGTCGTATCTGGATAATATGATTCCACGTTTCACTCCTCCGGTCCAGCCTTCTTGCTCAGGCAAGGGTTAATGATCGGCGAGGCATTGAGTATCCTCCCCTCACTCGCGATTTACTTCCTCTGCTATTTCGTCCACACTGTATTGGAATACTGAAACCTCAAACCGGCTCAGTGCCTCAATGAACTCACTGCGGGATAGTCCAGCAATCTCAGCCGCTTGGCTTTGAGAAACCTCTCTCATCTCGTACCATTTCACAGCAGCAGCCAAACGCAATTCTTGGGCGAAATGATCCGGGTCTTTTCGCACCGAAGAAAGCGCGTCTTCTGGCAGTTCAAAAGTGACTGTTACCATGTGATTCTCTCCTGATAGACCAATCTATGTTGCGTGTGATCGCCCTACTACAGTCGTGTGGTTTCTTACAATATAAGGGTATTCGTATAGATAAAATAAGGTGGGCAATCTTTACGCGGTACTAACCTACTGACCGTCAAGACTGTGTAGGGTTATGGGGATGAATTCCGAAAGCGCACAAATCGATGCTCAAGGAATTCACGATCCGGCCAATCTTCCTGTTCTCTTGGAAGCTGGAGTGATTTTCCATCAAGGTCTTTGAGGGTTACCAACAGATCGCCATCCTCTTGATCGTGCAACTGCGGCGATACATGGACTTGAAAATTGGGATCAACTCCGATCAAGTGCGAATCGAAAGCGACATGGTGTAGTGCCGACATACATATCCCATTCTGAACCCAAGGAGGGCCACCTTCAGCATCGGGTACAATATGGGCACCGACCAGCAGTTCTCGCACCGGTAATCCGCTGAATGCACATCGCCATTGGTATGCCGCTTTGGTACGGGTGCTAAACCAGGCCTGGTGGTTCCTGATGCGTGTCATTCTCCGGGAATAGGAAGCTTCTATGCTATCTCTCGCGGTATTAGCTGAGTCTATTTTCGGGATCTCAAAGTCCGCTGTCGCCAGTAGCACATGTCCTTCTTCCTGTTTGTGTCCTTTGACCCAGACCGGAAATATCGGCTGGTATATGGTTGGCGCGAGACCCCTGAAGTAGATAAGTGGTGCATCCCGCTGCATTGCGGCTAATAGTGCTCGGTTGGTTGGGTCACTCTGTCCGCCGTGTGCGAGGTCGTAACGAATCAGGCCGGTATCGTGGTCCAGGTTCGAATCGAGATCCTGATCGCGATACCATCGCGACCTTCCGGTGCGAGGGACTGTCGTCTTGATGCTGAGAGCGGCACTCATCAGCTTTGGCTTGAAGATACCTGTCACCTTGTTGGCGAACAGCACACGTTCGCCGCCTACCTGGAAACCTGTCCTGATTGCGTCCCAGGGAACTTGTCCGCCCCACTGCCGCGAAATTTTTTCAATGGCGACGAATGCTGCAGCACGAATATGTTTATCTGGATCAATCATTTTTCACCCGATAACTCTGCGTAATCAATTTCCAGTGGCTGGGTGATTCGTTTAGCAATTTCCAGGAGGTCGGGTCGGTCGGGTGGGATATCTTTTTCCATCTTTCCATCGGGATACACGGTTACTGTGTCTATCCTTTTTATGAATCCCTTTTTGGCTGTAGCTCGATTGAACTGGAGGCCGTCTTTTGAAATTGCCATGCGAGTCTGTAAAATGTGTCCTTCGCCGATAATGCGAAAAAGAAAGCCCAGGATGCCGGATGTTGGGCGCCCTGTAAGTCCTTTGATCTCGTCATAGGCAACCCAATTTCCAAAATCCAGCAGTCGATAGGTCATCACCCGCTGATTGGTTACTTTGAGATTCGGCGTCGAGAGCGTATCCATGTACGAATACCGGTCCGGCTTGCCGGGCTGGTATTCCCACCAGATTCGCACATTTACTGCCAGTTCTGGCGTTGGGGCTTCCACTATCTCGCGGATGACGCGATCTATTCGATAATCTATTTCCGTATTCTGTTTGTATTGATAGGATAACTGCGCGTACTGAGGCATCGCGTCTTCCGCGCGTGCGGTCACTTCCATAAATGCCTGAAACCAGTTTTCGTACCCAATAAATAGCGGCAGTCCCTGCGGATCGCGCGCTCTTGCCTTCTGTGCGAGATAAAGTATCATCTCTCCCTGAAATCGCGCACCATTGGTCGTCGCTGTCGGGTCGTAATCGTCACATTGCCGCATCGCCTCTATTATCTCTGCCCGACTTACCACCTGATACCCCGGACGCACGCCGTCTGCATATGCCGGTTGATCCAGTATAAAGAAAAAACAAAGGAGGGTTGCAATTCTCAACCCTCCTTTGTAGTGAAAGCCCGTCATGTTATCCCTAATTCGTTACGCCACGCTGTCTAATTTTTCAACACAATGAGGATGCGCTGACCGACGAGCAAGGGATCGGAAAAGGAGATGGTGACGGTTTGAGCTGCTTTATCCTCGCTGAGTGCGTATTCTTTGTCTTTGCTCAGTTTGCCATGGTCGTCGCATACGGCGGCGAGTTCGCCCTGTACGGTAATGTTTTCTCCAATGGCGACTTTTTTAACGTCGGTGTTGTCAACATCGGGGAAATTTATAATTTTGTAGTTTTTGCGAATCCTTCGCCAGGTATGGAGATACCCCTGTTCTTTCAGATTATCTTCGATGCCGATATAGACGAGGACTGAACTGATAATTTCCTCTGCATCCTTAAGGTCTTCCTGGGTGACTTTAAGGTCTTCCTGGGTGACCTTAAGATCTTCCCGGGTAGCCTGAAGGTCATTATGCGCTTTTTCGAGGGCTTCTGTTACGCGTTGAAGGCGATTGGTTTGCTCAAAGAGGCTGTTGCGGAGGCTGTCGCGGGCGGCTGCCACCTGTTCGAGATCACCTCTCAGAGTGGTGGTAAGACGCCGGTATTCTTTCATCTCATTGTTAAGGCGGTGGAGGGTGGTTAGCAAAACTTTATTCGATGTGCGAGAACTGTCCATTTGCGTACGCACGGAATCGATGCGGACATTTAGTCCCTCGACTACCATATTTAGAGAGTCTATCAGCGCTGCATCGCGTTTGGCTTCTTCCTCTATTTGCATGACGTAGGGACTTTCCTGAATAATTTCCTCTTCGCTGGGCAAAAACGCGATGTACAAGAGAAGTGCCAATGCGATGGCGGCAATGCCAATCACCAGGATGATTTGCTTGTTGTTGTTCACGAGGTACCTCCTGAAAAAGAGACGGTTGCAAAAAATGGGTGTTGGAGAGCAAGGGATTTTCTATGGGGCTGTCTCTGCTCTGAATTATTTGCGTGGTGAAACTGTGTGGTCCTCCCTTTATTATGGTGTTATTACGGTTTCGCGGTTGGGAAACCCGCCGCCCAATGCGAGGTGAAGGTCAATGCGCGCCTGGAGTCGTTGCTGGCGCACAACGAGCAATTGGCTTTCGGTCAGGTAAGCCGTGTTGCGTGTTTGAAGCACGGTCAACAGGTCTATAAGCCCTCTGTAATATCTATCTTCTGCCAATCGGCGCGCTTCCCTCGCCTGTTCAGCGGCGGTTTCCAGAGCGGTCTGGCGTTTTGCCAGATGCGCTTCTGCTGAAAGTGCATTTTCAACTTCGCCATATGCTTGCAAAACGGTTTGGGCAAATAGTGCGGCGGCTTCGTTTTCCCTGGCACTTGCCAGGTCTATGTTGCCCTGTATGCGCCCGCCCTGTAAGAGGGGTTGTGTGAGGTTGCCGATCAGGCTCCACACGCTGAAGTCCCCATTGAGCAGGTTGCCCAATGCGTCGGTGCTGGTTCCGCCCGAAGCGGTCAGGCTGATGCGCGGATAACGCAGGCGTTTGGCGGCTTTGTGATTGGCCTGAGACGCGGCAAATTGGCGTTCAATAGCAATGAGGTCGGGGCGTCGAGAAATGAGATCTGCCGGAAGGCCCGCGGGCACTGGATTTGGCACCCGGGGAAGGTCGCCAGCTATGGCGAATGTGCCTGAGGGATAGCGACCGATGAGCACTTCGAGTTGGCGAATAGCCATTTCATAGCGTTGTTCGCGCTGGTGCAGGCGGTCTTGCGATAGCGCGAGTTCCGATTGGCTCTGGCGCATGTCGAGCGAGGGCCGCACCCCGCGTTCGTAGCGCGTGCGTACTTGTTTGTGGTTGGTGAGGCTATTTTCGTACGTTGCCTGCGCGAGTTCGAGTTGGCGCCTGGCTTCGATGGTGGCAAACCACGCTTTGGCGGTTTGTGCCGCCAGTGACATGCGCGCGCCTCGATACATAGCCTGTGTGGCTTGATAGGTGGCCTGTGCAGCCGCAGCACTTGCGCCAAGCCGGCCCCAGAGGTCGATTTCCCACGCGGCATTGATGGAAACGCCATAGGTGGTGTTGGTGTTTGAGAGTACCTCTCCAGGCGCCTGACCGGGGAAGGGAAATCCGATGAAGTTTTGTTTGCGTCTCAATCCCGATGATCCCGCGCTGAGTTGTGGGTATAGGGGTGCGCCGGCCAATTTGGCCTGTGCGCGTGCGGCTTTGAGACGCGCTGCAGCAGCGTGCAGGTTGTGGTTGTATGCGAGTGCTTGCGCGATTAAGCTGTCGAGACGGCTATCGTTAAATGTCGCCCACCAGAGGGTGTCTGCAGGTGTTGTTGTGGCGGTTTCTGTCTGATAAGCACGAGGTGGCTGGACAGGGGATTGTTGCACGCGAGGCGCTGAAGCACAAGCTATCATGAGAGCAAAGCAGAGTGTAAAGAAGTGCCAGGCCGGGTGGGTACTCATTCTCGATCTCCTGAATGAATCTGACTGCTGATTGCGCTTATCATAAAGAAACTTTTATTTTTGTCAATATATATCGCAATCGGAGAGGATTAGCTTATGGCGACGCATTGTTTTGCGGGCATACTCGAAAGCACGTCGGTCAATATAGGATTGACACTGGGATCGGGGCAGGTGTTTCGGTGGGGACGAGATGTCGATGGGTGGTGGAAGGGTATTGCTTATGGCGTGGTTGTGCACCTGAGACAGATGGGAGACCAGATCCAATATCGCGCGTCGTCTGAGCGGGTGGCTACATACTGCGGGGAGATGGCGATTGATGATTTTTTGAGGTGGTATTTAAGATTGGATCACATGCCTCGGATCAGGGTGCCGCGCGGGGATACCTATTTGCGAAAGGCGCGAGATTTGTTGAAGGGGTTGCAATTTGTTCGCCAGGATCCATTCGAGTGTATTATTTCTTATGTTCTCTCGGTTCAAGCACATATGTCGTTGACTAAAAAGCGGATCGGATTTATTGCGCGAACTCTGGGCGAGAGACAGGTTTTTGAGGGCGAGACTTACTGGACATTTCCAGAACCCGATGCCCTATCTGAGTTGGACAGCGAATTTTACAGGCGTTACCGTTTTGGCTGGCGTTCGGAGCGGGTGGCAGAAACTGCGCGGTTTATCGCCGGGGCGGTGAGCGATGGGGCAGACCTGGATACCTGGCGGTGTATTTCCGATGAATTGCACGCGCTGTCCGGCAGTGGGGTTGGTATTAAGGTGGCGCGGTGTATTGATCTGTTCGCACTGGATCGGCTCTATGCTGTTCCGGTTGATACATGGGTGCGAAAATTTGCCCGAGAATGGTACGGTGTAACGGGTTCAGATGCGAAGATATGCCAGTGGGGTGAGGCGCGATGGGGTAAGTGGGCGGGCTATTGCAATGAGTATTTGTTCGCGTATTACCGCGAGTTGTATGGGCCAACGCTGTACGATCGAGTGCTTTCTTTTGATGCTTCTGATGAGGCTTCAGCGGTGATGCCGTTTGAAAATATGGGCTGATTGTTTTTACTCTCTCGCGTATTTGGGGTTGCCAAAGCCGTCGTTGACGATGTGAGAGCGGGCGGGGATTTCGGATTTTTCGGGAATGATGAGGTCCAGTTCGGTGCTGTTTTCAACAATTGTGCCGTCGCCCACGCGCACGTGATCTCCAAGGATGATTTTTCCCGGATCGCGGGAACCAGAGCGCACGGTGCCGAGCACGACTGACGATGCGATTTGACAGTCTGTGCCCGTTTCGACAAAACCGTAGATGTCTGTGCCGCTGCCAATTGTGGATCGGTCGCCAATGACGACGGGACCGAGCAAGGTGGCATCTGTGCCAATTCTTACGAAATTGCCAATGGTGGGATGTCGTTGCCGCGCTCTTCCTGTCAGTCCGCCGAGCGTGCAGGGGTAGATGATGCATCCGTAGCCTATGATGCCGGTTTGACCGGTTGTGAGGCCGCGGTGAGGGTGTTCGAGAAAGTTGGCGTCTGCAATGGTGGTTTCCGGGTGAAGGTCGGCCTGATAATAGCGCCCGCCGAGTTCTGAAATGGCACGGGGCAGGAGGGGGATGGGTGTGCAGTTAAAATTTTCGACCACGCCGGTTTGTGTGAGGGCATTGGCGATGTCGTGATAAAACAGGACGCGCCATCCGGGATAGGCACTGGCGACGAGTTGCATCTGATATGCGAAGACAGATTGCAGGCCTTTTTCGGCGAGGAATGCTTCGTAGAGATCAAAGTCGCGCGCTTCAATGGCTTTGTCAATGATGGGTGCAAATGCGAAGGCGGCGAGGTCGCTGTCATCCAGGTTGTGTATTTTGCGTGAATACGCATCCCACACGGCGGGATCTTTGAGCGATGCAAAGCGGTTCCAGAGTGCGCGGGTTTTGAGTTGGGGCAGCCGAGAAATGAGCGCGAAGGCCGATTGTAGCGCCACGTCTTCTATAGGACCGTTTTCGTCTTGCGCAGCTTGAAGCGATTGGTAGATCATGGCGTAGAGTTGGTCGGCAATTTCTTCGATGTTTTCAGTCAGGGTCGCCTGCGCAGCCTGGGACGCATTGTGGGAGCCTGGTGCGACGCATTCGAGCATGTTGCCGAGGACGGTTTCGAGGAGATCGCGATTGACAAAACCGCGACCCGATCGTTGCGAGAGAATCCCGCGGTTGATGGGGTCAATGCGCAGAGCAGCCAGTTCTTCTGCTGTGTAAATCGGTCGAATTTGTTCGATTACTTTTTCGAGGAGCGGGCGTTTGCGGTTTGCATACGCGGCGTCGAATAAGGTGGTGTTGTTCAAAGAAAATTCCTTTGTGATCCTGTTTGTTCAACTTCCGGTGGAGCGATAATGACGCACACCGATTTTCCATATCTGTAGGGTAATAATGAGGAATATGACGCAAATCAGGGGCGCGACCCACTGCAAGATGGCGGGCAATCCCATGGGGTCGCCGCGTTCGAGGATTGCCAGCGTTGGTAGGTAATTTACACACGCGAGGGGTATGATGTAAGTAAAAAATTTGCGAAACCAGATGCGGTAGATGGGCAAAGGGTACTGTGCGGTCTCCACACCGCCGTAAGTCATGGTGTTCATGAGTTCGAGAGATTCGGTGGTCCAAAACGCAATGGTGGCTTGTATGACCATGAGGCCAATAAAGAGACAAGCGCCTCCAAATATGGCGGTGGAGACGAGATAGATTTTTGGTACAGACCACGCGATGTCAAGGGTGTAGCTTGCCCAGGAGAAGACAGCGATGCCCTGGAGCAGGCGGCCAATGCGGCGGAGGGTGAGTTCATAGCCTGCGAGTTGCAGAGCGGTGCTGCGGGGGCGAAGCAAGAGGCGGTCGAAGTCGCCGCTTTTGACCATGGTGCCGAATATGTCGAAGCCGCGCGAGGCTGCGTCGGCAAAAGCGAAGGAGATGTTGATGAGGCCGTAGAGAAAGGCCACTTCGGGGAGGGTCCAGCCCTGGATGTGTTTGAATCGCGCGAAGAGAGAGGCGATGGCGAGAAATTCGACGCCGGTGGTGAGGAAATGTCCAAATGAGAGCATGATGAATGACGCGCGATATTGCATTTGGCTGCGGACAGATTGGCTGAGATAGTGGATGTAGAGGCGAAGCGCGTTGGCCATCGCATTATCCTCCTTGTGCGACAAGGCGGCGAATACCGCGGGTGAGGATGAGGTGCCCGGCAATGATCAGCGCAATCAGATAGGCGATTTGAAACGGCAGGTGATACCAGATTTGTTCTGGTGGGATGTGGCCCATGTAGAAGCGGAAGGGGATGTCCATGAGGTATCGAAATGGGAGGATGTTGATGGCTGCCTGTGCCCAGTCGGGAAAAAAGAGCAAGGGAATGATGATGCCGCTGAAGAGCCAGGTCAAACTACTCAGGAGTACGCCCAGGCCCTCGCCAGATATGGTCCACAAGAGGGCAATGGTCAGGAGATTGGTGATGGCTGCACTGATGAGGACGGCAAAGAGCATCGATACGAGCCAGGCACATGTGGCCGGGATATTGGGAGGCATTTGCAGGCTGAAGAAGAGACTGGCTGTGATGAACATGGGGAGAGCGCGGAAGACGCCTGGCGCAGTGCGTTGTGCTATGGCGCGACTGTACCAGAAGAAATACAGGTTGGTCGGGCGCACGAGTTCATAGACGACATTGCCCGAACGCACCATGGCGCGCACGTCGGGGTCGGCACCCTGGTAGGGAATGAGAACGAGAAATGCCTGGCCGAGCCATATATAGGTGATAACCTCATCAGCGGTCATGGGTTGTGGCGCGGTGGTTGATCTGTAGAAGGCTTCAAAGATCATGACGCGGATGAGGCCCCAGAAGAGTTGGGTGCCGAATCCCGCGAATGCCGCGGCGCGGTATTGCAAGAGGGTGCGAAATCTGGCGGAGAGGACAGCTATGTACGATTTGATAGCCAGCGATGATGTGCGGTTAGCGATTTTCGGCATAGAGACGCGAGATGATTTCTTCGATGGGGGTGTTTTCGACAAAGAGGTCGCGCACGGGGTGCTGCGCCGTGATGCGGGCGATCAGGTCTGCCGTGGCAACGCGGTCGGGGTCAAATGTGAGGTGTACGCGGTGTCCGTCGCGCAATACGACAGATGCATCGGGATCGGTGATGTCTTCTGTGCCTTCGAGATCGACGATGAGGCGGCGCTCTGTGGTGACGCGAGCGCGAAGGTTTTCGAGCGGGCCATCGGATAGTATCTGGCCCTGTCCGATGACCATTACCCGCGTGCAGAGGGCTTCGATGTCGTCCAGGTCGTGGGTGGTGAGGATGACGGTGACATCGCGCTCCTGGTTGAGGCGTTTGATGAAGTCGCGCACGGCGAGTTTGGAGACGACGTCGAGGCCAATTGTCGGTTCGTCTAAGAAGAGGATTGATGGATGGTGTATGAGAGCAGCGGCGAGGTCACAGCGCATGCGCTGGCCCAGGCTGAGCTGGCGCACAGGTATGTCGAGAAGCGATTCGAGATCGAGAATGGCGATCATTTCGTCGCGGGTTTGCGCGTATTGGTGATGATCGACGCGATAGATGTCTCGGAGCAGGTCAAAAGATTCGATGACGGGCAGGTCCCACCACAATTGCGTGCGTTGCCCAAAGACCACGCCGATTTGTGCGACGTGGGCGATGCGTTCTTTCCAGGGGATGCGACCGAGGATTTCACAGCGGCCAGAATCGGGTACGAGGATGCCGGATAATACTTTGACGGTGGTGGATTTGCCCGCGCCATTGGGACCGATATAACCGATGAGTTCGCCGGGTTCAATTGCGAAGGAGATACCGTCGAGGGCAGTTATCTGGCGGTAGTTGCGATGCATGACGCCGCGTAGCGCACCCCACACACCGGGCTGGCGTTGGGCGATTTGGAAGGTTTTGACGAGGTTTTCGACAATGATGTGGGGCATGGCGCAATATGCAGGGTTTACATTTCTTCGTGTCTATTAGACGGGTATCTCGGCGGGTGTGTTTTGATTTGTGGGAATTTTTTTAACTGGACGAATCCCGCGAGCTATGGTTTTGCATGAAAATAGCGTGCCCGATTCGTACGTACAGAATCGGGCACGCGCTTTTGTAGAGATGGAATCCAGATATTTACTGCGTGGTCTGGTAATACGGGTTGGTGCCTTCGGCGTGGTCTGTGATATCGCGGATGTTTGCAATTTCGGGAACGGCTTCTTTGATCATGACTTCCACGCCCTGTTTGAGGGTGACATCGACCATCCCACAGCCCTGACATCCGCCGCCAAATTGGAGAAAGGCCGTGTCTTCTTTTACATCGACCAGTGATACGTGACCGCCGTGTGCAGCAATGCCCGGGTTGATTTTTTCGTCAATTACCATTTGGATTTTTTCGGCCACGCTGCCTTTGAGGTGTGGTGGAACTTTGTGCGGGTTGTCAATTTTGAAGCCGCGTCCCATCAGGCCATCGACAAAATCGAGCGTGATGTCCTGGGTATAAGGCACGCTGTTTTCGTCAATGTAAATGTCGAAGCCGTCGTATGGTATCGCGGTGTCGCGGTCGGTGTCCTGTCCTTCGGCCACGAAAGCGAGTCGGTAGTTGGCCTGCAGGGGCGATGTTGCCTCGGCGGTGATGCGCACGCCTGTAATCACCTGTTCTTGCTCGTTTATCAAGCGGGTGATTTCTGTTTGTGCGACGTCTGTGACGGTGATGTCCATGAAGTTTCTCCTGTATGGGGCGGGTTTTAAACCCGCCCGTACTAGATTTTACGGCATTGTGACTTGTAAGAGTTCGTCTGCTTTGTGCGCGAGATGATTTTCAAGCTGGTGCCCATCTCCCATCAGGTCTTGCAATGTAATGCGGTCGAGCATCTGGTCAACCACAAATTGGATGGCGTTCCAGAGGGAGCGAATTGAGCAATCGACAGAATGTGTGCAGCATTCTTCATAGCCGGTGTGTTCATCGCAAAAGCCGTCGTTGAAGAACGGGTCGCCGAGGGCACCGAGTACATCGGAGATCAGGATTTCACTTGCGGGACGAGCCAATTTATACCCGCCGGCTTGACCGCGTACACTTTCGACGAGGTCGCCCAGGCGCAAGAGGCGAACGAGCTTGCCGACATGGGCGGTGGATAATCCTTCGGCGCGGCTGATTTCGGGAATCGAAATGCTACCGCCGGTTTCAGATGCGCGCTGTGCTACCTGCATGAGACAGCGGAGGCCGTATTCTTCTTGTGTGCTCAATTTCATAAAAGAACCTTTTCAGTGAGAGGCACTGTCAAAACATGCCCAATTCGAGTTTGGCCGCTTCTGACATGCGTTCTGGCGTCCAGGGAGGGTCGAATACGAGGTCGAGTTTGACATCGTAAACGCCTTCGGCAGATCGGGCTGCGGATTCGACCTGTCCGGGCAAAATACCCGCGGCGGGACAATTGGGGGCTGTGAGTGTCATTTGGACGTAGGTATTGCCGTCTTCTTCTACTTTGATTTCGTAGATGAGGCCCAGTTCGTAAATGTCAACGGGGATTTCTGGATCATATACTGTTTTGAGTGCTTTTACGATTTCTTCTTTTACGGCTTCGGTGTCGATGGGGCCTTCTGGCGGGGATTTTTCGGGCGGTGATTCCGGGGCTTCAATATCGTGAACTTCTTCAGTATGGTCGGAATCATTGTTGGACGGTGCGTCTGTGTCTTTGCGGAAAATGTTCAGGAGGCTCATGTGTCATCTCTCTGTTGTTATGGGGGTTTGGACATTGTCTATGGCTGCCCGAAGCGCGTGCCACGATAGGGTCGCGCATTTGATGCGGGTGGGATAGTCGCGCACGCCGGCAAAAACAAATAGTTTGCCCATCTGATCAAGGCCGAGATTGCTGGATGGGTCGGTGAGCATCGCTTGAAAGTCTTTGAAATAGGTTTCTGTTTCGCCGAGGGTTTTGCCTTTGATGGTTTCGGTCATTAAAGAAGCCGATGCTTTGGAAATGGCGCATCCCGAACCCTGAAAGCCAATGTCTTTTATGCGGTCGCCGTGGAGTTGGAGATAGATCTGTACTTTATCGCCGCAAAGGGGATTATAGCCTTTGGCAAAGCGGTCTGCTGGATCGATTACGCGAAAATTTCTGGGGTTTTTGTTGTGATCCAGAATGAGTTGCTGGTAGAGTTCGCGCAAATCTGACATCAGCCAAAAATCTTTCGTACGCTGTGAAGGCCAGAGACCAGTGCGTCAATGTCTTCACGCGTGTTGTAAAATGCCAGGGAAGCGCGCGTTGCTGCGGGTATGTCGTAGTGTTTCATAATGGGTTGCGCGCAGTGGTGCCCGGCGCGAACGGCGACGCCGGCCTGGTCGAGAATGGTGCCCACATCGTGGGGATGAATATCGGAGAGGGTAAATGAGAGCACACCTACTTTGCGCTCGGCTGTGCCGATCAGATTGAGGTCCGGCACGTCGCGCAGTGCGTCGTGTGCGTATTCCAGCAGGTTGGCTTCGTATTTTGTTGCGCCATCAAAGTCGATGCTGTTGAGGTAATCAATGGCGGCACCCAGGCCAATACTGCCCGCGATATTGGGCGTTCCCGCTTCAAATTTGTTGGGCAAGTTTCCGTACGTAATATTGTCGAAGTCAACGCTCTGGATCATGCTGCCCCCACCCTGGTAGGGCGGCATGGTATCGAGATATGTTTCGCAGCCGTACAGGACGCCAATGCCCGTGGGTGCGAACATTTTGTGTCCCGAAAAGGTGTAGAACTCGCAGCCGATGGCGCGGACATCCACGCGCTGATGGGGCACGGCCTGTGCGCCATCGATATGTACGGGCACGCCGTGGGCGTGTGCGATTTGCACGATTTCTCGCACGGGATTGACTGTGCCGAGCACATTGGAGATGTGTACGATGGAGACGAGTTTTGTGCGCGAAGAGAAAAGGGTTTGATACGTGTCCATGCAGAGTTCGCCCCGGTCGTTCATGGGGATGACGCGCAGTTTGGCTCCCTTTTCCCGGCAGAGCATCCACCAGGGGACGATGTTGGAATGGTGCTCCATTTCGGTGATGATGATTTCGTCGCCCTCACCGATTTGCTCGCGTCCAAAGGTTTGTGCAATGAGATTGATGCCTTCGGTGGTTCCGCGCACAAAGATGATTTCTCTGTCTGTGGCCGCGTTGATAAAGGTCGCCACCTTTCTTCTGGCGGCTTCATAAGCATCGGTCGCTATTTGCGAGAGGTGGTGTACGCCTCTGTGTACATTGGCATTCTGGTCGGTGTAATAATGCGAGAGGGCATCGATGACCGCGCGGGGTTTTTGCGCTGTGGCGCCATTGTCGAGGTACACGAGCGGTTGGCCCTGCACTTGTTGGCCCAGGATGGGGAAGTCCGCGCGAATGCGGCGCACGTCAAAGGGCTGTGCCGGGCGCACGGCTGGCTCGGGCGGTTGGAGTGTTAAGATGTCCAGAGGCGAATTCATGCGATGTCCCTTGCATCGATGTGTTCGAGGCGGGTGTCGATTAAGTCGCTCAGGTGCGACCGCACGGGGGCGAGGGTCACGCGCCCGATAATGTCATCGGCAAAAGCGCGGAGCAAAATTTGCTTTGCCTCGGTTTTGGGAATGCCGCGCGCTTGCAGGTAAAAGAGCGCGTTTTCGTCGAGTTGCCCTATTGTTGCGCCATGCGAACACTTGACTTCATCGGCGTAGATTTCGAGTTGGGGTTTGGTGTTGACGCGCGCGTTGTCCGAAAGCAGAATATTTTCGTTTTGCTGGTAGGCATCGGTGTGTTGCGCTTTTTGATGGACGTGAATTTTTCCCCGAAAAATCGCGCGAGAAGATCCTCCCAAAATCCCTTTGTAGAGTTCGTGGCTGGGGCAATGGGGTTCGGCGTGTTCAAGCAGGGTGTAGTTATCGACTTGTTGGGATCCTTCGAGGGCATAAAATCCATTGACGGTGGCTTCACTGCCTTCGCCGCGCAGGTACGCGCTTACGTCGTTGCGAACAAATGCTCCGCCGAGCGTAAAATCGTGAAAGGTCATCCTGCTGCTGCGTCCGAGTTGTGCCTGAAAATTGGCGACGTGCAAACCCGCTGTGCCCTGCAATTCGAGGCGGATACAATTTACGCTGGCATTGTCGCGGGCTATGATTTCTGTGACTGCATTGGTAAAATAGGTCTCTGTGCCCGTTCCCGCATAGGTTTCAACAAGCGAAAGCTGACTGTTTTCATCCGCGATGATCAGGTTGCGCGGATGAGATATTGTGGGGATTTCTGACGCTGTTGTGATAAAGAGGATATGCACGGGAGCTTCGACTGTGATATTGCGCTGAACATGGATGAATACGCCATCGCGCATGAATGCCGTGTTGAGAGCGGTGAAGGCCAAATCTGTGGTTTGTGCGAGTTTGCCCAGGTGCGCTTTGACGAGTGGATGGTCGTAAACGTCGGCGAGGTTGGCAATGGTTATGCCTTCTGGTACGTCAGATGTGTGTTCTGGCGCGTAATGCCCATTGACGAATACGAGGCGGATGCCTTGCAGGTCGGGATAGATGAAGGGTTCCAGTTCTGCATCTGCAAGGGTGGCAGGGGCTGCAGGCTCAAAGTTGGTTCTGATGAGCGCAGATGGATTCACACTTTTCCAGGCTTCATCTGCTGTGGTGGGATATCCCAGGCGGTCAAAGTCGGCGATTGCCTGTTGGCGCAATGCTCGCAGTGGCTGGCCGTTGAGGCTGGATTCAAATTTTTGAATCCAGGATGTGTGATTAGACGCTGTGTGTCGCGTGTTCTTCTTTGATCCAGTCATAGCCTTTTTCTTCCAATTCCAGGGCGAGTGTTTTGTCGCCCGATTGCACGATGCGTCCGTCGAGCATAACGTGGACCATGTCGGGCACGATATTGTTGAGCAAGCGCTGATAGTGTGTGACCACAATGGTCGCTTTGTCCGCGCTGTGGAGTGTATTGACGCCGTTGGCAACAACGCGCAGGGCGTCGATATCGAGTCCGGAGTCGGTTTCGTCGAGTATGGCGAGGCGGGGTTCTAAAACGGCCATTTGCAGAATTTCATGGCGTTTTTTTTCGCCGCCGGAAAAGCCTTCGTTGACCGAACGTTTGAGGAATTTTTCGTCCATTTCGACCAGTTTGAGTTTGTCGCGAATCAGCGCGAGGAAGTCTATGGCATCGACTTCTTCTTCATCTCTGGCCGTTCGAAGGGCGTTGAGGGCTGTGCGCAGGAAGTACGCGCTGTTGACACCGGGTATTTCTACCGGGTACTGAAAGGCGAGAAAGACGCCCTGTACTGCGCGTTCATCCGGGTCCATATCGAGCAGGTCCTGGCCCTCGTAGATGACTTCGCCTTCTGTAACGCTATAGGCTTCGTGGCCTGCGAGTACCTGGGCCAATGTGCTTTTGCCCGACCCGTTGGGTCCCATAATGGCGTGGATTTCTCCCGCGTTGACCTTGAGGTCGATGCCGTGAAGAATTTCCGCGCCTTCCACACCTGCGTGCAGATTCCGAATTTCGAGCATGTTATTCCATTCCTTAAATTGTGATCTAACCGACGCTGCCTTCGAGGCTGATGCCGAGGAGTTTTTGGGCTTCGACGGCAAATTCCATGGGCAATTCTGCAAGGACTTCTTTGCAGAAGCCATTGACGATCATTGAGACGGCGTCTTCTGTGGAGATGCCGCGCTGGTTGCAATAGAAGATCTGGTCTTCGCCAATTTTGGATGTGGTGGCTTCGTGCTCGACCTGCGCGGATGGGTTGCGCACGTCGATATAGGGAAAGGTGTGTGCGCCGCACTGGTCGCCGATGAGCATGGAGTCGCATTGCGTAAAGTTTCTGGCGTTGTGCGCGCCTTTGAGCACTTGTACGGCGCCGCGATAGGTGTTTTGTCCGAGCAGAGCGGATATGCCTTTGGAGATGATGGTACTTCGGGTGTTTTTCCCAATGTGAATCATTTTTGTGCCGGTGTCCGCCTGTTGTTTGAGAGAGGTGACGGCGACAGAGTAAAATTCGCCAACTGAGTTGTCACCCTGAAGAATGCAACTGGGATATTTCCAGGTGATGGCCGATCCGGTTTCGACCTGTGTCCATGAGATTTTGGAATTTGCGCCCCGGCAGGCGCCGCGTTTGGTGACGAAGTTGTAGATGCCGCCTTTGCCATCTATATCGCCGGGATACCAGTTCTGGACGGTGGAGTATTTGATCTGTGCATTGTCGAGTGCGACGAGTTCGACCACGGCGGCGTGGAGTTGATTTTCGTCGCGCATTGGCGCTGTGCAACCTTCCAAATACGATACATAAGCACCTTCTTCAGCGATGACGAGTGTGCGCTCAAACTGCCCGGTGTTGGCGGCGTTGATGCGGAAATAAGTCGATAATTCCATTGGGCAGCGCACGCCTTTGGGGATATAGCAAAAGGACCCATCGCTAAAGACAGCCGAGTTGAGGGCGGCAAAATAATTGTCGGTGTGCGGGACGACAGAACCGAGATACTGGCGCACGAGGTCGGGATGATCTTGCACGGCTTCTGAAAAAGAGCAAAAGATAACGCCCGCTTCGGCGAGTGTTTCCTTAAAGGTGGTCGCAACCGAGACGCTGTCAAAGACCGCATCGACAGCCACACCGGCCAGCATTTTTTGCTCTTCGAGAGGTATGCCGAGTTTTTCATAGGTGGCGAGCAGTTCGGGATCGACTTCGTCCAGGCTTGCGGGACCATCGCCTGCGTTTTTCGGTGCTGAGTAATACACGATGCTTTGATAGTCGATATCGGGGTAGGTAACCATGGCCCACTGTTCGCTTTTTTTGCGTTTGAGCGGGTCTGTCATGGTCAGCCAATGGCGATAGGCTTTTAAGCGCCATTCGAGCAGCCAGTCGGGTTCATTTTTTTTCTCAGAAATAAATCGAATAATGTCTTCGTTCAGACCTGGAGGCGCAGATTCCTGCTCGATATCTGTCACCCATCCAAATTTGTAATCACTCGTTGCGAGCGTTTCAAGTTCCTGGGCCTGTGAACTCATTGTAGAACTCCTTTTGAGGTCTAAAAAGTAAGCCGTGCAATGGCAAACTTACCTAAAGCATACAAAAATGTCAAGATTAAAGATATAAAAAAAGCCAAAAATAATTTGTTGTAAAGTAACATATTAGAGGTGATAAATTATCCCCATGCCTTGCCGCTGGCGCGCCTGCGACGCTTGCTGCCGGGCAGGTCTTTTTTGGCAACGGCAAAGCCGAGTAGCCCTTTTTGTCCGAGCTTTTTGAGATAGGCGAGCAGGGATATTTCGGCTTCTTTCACATTGAGCTGGTGGATTTTGCTCAGGCGTTTAATGATGGCTTCGACGGTTGTGCGCCCGTCACACATGTCCCAGACCTGCGCGCCAATTTCGTCGAGTACCAGTGTTTTTTGTTGGGGAATCCAAAAGATTTTAGATAGCGTGCGCACTTTCCACGAATCGCCGCGGGTGAGGGTGACGTGGATCTCGCCATCGTCGTTTTTTTCCCATTCGACCTGGTTGTTGCGAACGGGTTTGGATTTGAACATGGCTTCGCGGCCAATTTTGGGTTGTTTTTTGAATAGCATAACAGGACTCCGCGAATAGATAGGATAAACAATATTCTGTCAGGAAATGGCTGTTACATCCTTGCAATAGACATCGAGGTTTGGGGCACCTTCGGATTTTTTCCAGTAGGTCTGTACAACAAAAATTTTATTGGTCTCCATATCGGTCCAAATCCGTCCCGAAAGATTCTGACGGGGACGCATATTCCAAAAGGGCAAGGGTTGAAGAAGGCCCTGCCATCGACTTTTGGGATGTCCATTGATCGAGAGTACAATATTGGAACCATGAGTTTGGATATCAGTTTCAATGTGAATATGTCGAAGATCTTTTGTAAAAAATTCGACGTACCATTCATCGAGGTCTTTGCTACTGAGGATTGTGCGCGCTAAACTGAAGCGGTCAATATTGAGCCGCGTGCTGTCTTTTTGAAATCTCAAGCCTATATGCCCGGATTTGAGTTCAAAATTTTCGAGTTCGTATTCCGGGGGGGATTGGCAGATCATGTCGTAGAGTGCCCAGGTCAGGGGATCGCCGGGTGGGGTGTCTCGAAGGGTATTGAAGATGGGAGGCAGAACAGCATCGAGGTTTTCATCCGTGCGCCCCATAATGCGAATAAAAATGAGACGGTCCGAGGCGGGGCTATACGTCGCGAGCGTGTGTACTGTGTAACGCGATTCCCACACAAAATACTGCGTGTTTTGCATGGCGGGAAGGTCGAGGTCAATGGCTTTGGGGTTGCGTTCAACGCGCAGACGGCTTTTTTGTTTTTTGGCGTTTTTTGCCAGACCTTCGATGTAGCGATCCACAATTTGCGCCACGCGGTCATCCCCTCGCGCTTCTTTCCATTCGAGTTCGAGGCGTGCAATTTGAGAATCGTCGAGGCGCACTTCGCCCGAGTTGGCTTCGCCCGATATTTTACCCGGGTTCCATTCTGATGGAATGGTCAGGCCAATGCCATGCCAGGAAAAGGGTGCGTATTCGTCAAATGTGAGGTTTTTCATGGTGCTTTTTCCGTTCGTGGCTCGTGGTCTGTGCTTACACAGATAAGATACAAGGGGGTATTTGTGGTGTCAAGAGAGGATATGTAGATGTATTTACGGTGTTTAGTTGTAGAAAATATGGGGCAAGATCATATATTTTTTAAAAATTATTTAAGATGAAAACTTGACGGATGCACGAACGTTCACTATATTCAAATGTGCAGGTTATTGATATATGCGTTTTTAAAAAATAAATAAGGAGGTGTGTTATGCGAAAAAAATTAACTGCGCGCCAACAGGAGATATACGATTTTATTGCCCAGGTGATTCGCAACCAGGGATATCCGCCTACGATCCGAGAAATTATGGAGGCTTTTGGCATTGCTTCAACCAATGGCGTGCGAACCACGCTGTCTGCATTGGAAAAAAAAGGGTATATTCGACGAACTGCCATGTTGTCGCGCAGTATTGAGTTGACGGATTATCAGGCACGCGATGCATCGCTTTCCGGAGATGTGCGCGAAGTGCCAGTGATTGGGCGCGTTGCTGCCGGTGAACCGATTCTGGCAATGGAAAATATCGAGAGTACGCTTGCGGTTGATTCCGGGTTTGTGCCGCGCGGCGATGTTTTTGCTCTCCAGGTTGAGGGTGATAGCATGCGCGATGCTGGAATATTAGACGGCGATTTTGTGCTCGCGCGCCATCAAGAATCCGCCCATCAAGGTGAGATTGTCGTGGCTGTGATTGGCGAAGAAGCGACGGTTAAGCGATACTATCGAGAGGGTTCGCAGGTTAAGTTGGTGCCCGAAAATGAAGCCTACCAACCCATTGTGGTGGGCGAAAGCCACGAGTCATTCCGTATTGCCGGCAAAATTGTGGGTTTGATGCGGTCTTTTTAGACGAGGCAGAATGCCGCTGCGTGACAGAACAAAAGAGAGGTCTTAACAGATCTCTCTTTTTTATTTTTTTTGCCTGAAATGCATGCCCGGCAGTTGTTCGACATTGCCCTGGATTTCGAGACTCAAGAGGATGTTGAGGGTTTCTCCAGAAGAGAATCCCGCGGCTCTGGCGAGGGTGTCAATATGTACGGGGGTCGCATCGTCAGACGGGTTGGCAAGAGCGTCCCATACGCGTTGTTCTCGGTCGGATAGAGAGGGTTGCTCAGAGGGTTGATGCTCGTTCCGCTCCGTTGCGGGGGGGAGCGCTGACTGATGTTCAATTTCGCTCAAAATATCTTGCGCTGTCTGCACGAGAATGGCTCCCTGGCTGAGAAGACTATTTGTGCCCTGACTTTTGCCCGAGTAAATTGGACCGGGTACGGCAAAGACATCGCGGTTCTGGTCAAGAGCAAATTGGGCGGTGATGAGTGCGCCGCTCTGTTTGCCCGCTTCAACAACGACTGTGCCGAGGCTCAAGCCACTGATGATGCGGTTGCGTCTTGGAAAGTTGTGGGCTTCTGGACCGGTGCCCAGTGGGAATTCTGAGAAGACCACACCGCGTTCACATATTTGTTGAAATAGGGTGCGATTTTCAGGTGGATAGGGACAATCGAGGCTGCTGCCAAGCACTGCTGCTGTTGCGCCGTGTTCGAGTGCCCCCCGGTGTGCATGGGTATCAATGCCGACGGCCATTCCGCTGACTACTGTTATGCCCGCTCTGGCGAGATCACTTCCCAGGCGATGCGCGGTTTCCCGTCCATAAGCCGTGAAAGAGCGCGAGCCGACAATGCTTATGGTGGGGCTGTGGCAATGGCTTATGTCGCCTTTTGCAAAGAGCAGAGGTGGTGGGGCGTAGATTTGGGTTAGAATTTCGGGATAGAGGGGATCTGTGAGCGTGCAGATCTGGATGTCGAGGTCTTTTGCGCGTGAGACTTGATCTCGCGCCCAATCCCAGTCTCGATTGGTAGAGATAGATTGTGCGGTACTGGGACCAATGCCGGGGATTTCGCACAGTGCTCTGGGAGATTGCAAGAGAATATTTTCCGGTGTTTCAAAATGCTCGAGAAGAGCGCAATAGGCAGCGGGACCCAGACCCGGTACGGCATAGAGTACCAGCCAGGGTAGAGCGTGGTCACACATAATGTCTCGTTTGAGATGGAGTTTTTGGGGATATAGACAGCAATGTTTATGCCAAAAAAAAAGCCCGTTAAATGGGCTTTTTTTCTTTTTTATGTGAATATTTTGTTCACAATGCGGATGATGGGTTGAAATATTTGAATACTGGAAGAGAAGGATTCAGTCTCTTGAATATCCGGGGATATTGTAGAGCGGAACCGCCCATCCCGCATCCTGAATTAACAAATTTGCATCCACACTTTTGGGTTCAGCTATCGCGCCAAAGTCTTTCCATTGGTCGCCATCCAGGGGTTCGGTATAGTTTTCGTTTTGGAAAAAGCCTATTAGTTTTTCGCGCATTGTTTTTACCTCGGAAGCGTACAGGATATTGTACGCACAGTTGCGCGTTTCCTCTGAGTCTGTGCGGTGATCGAGCAAGTATTCCTTTTGGTCACCGGCTGAATAGATGTATTTCAAGTTGCCGTCATAGGCCATGTACATACCCCGTTGTCCGCGCTGGATCTGACCGTAAATCATTCGTTCGCGCCCATTGCCTACGAGATCGGCCATGTCCTTCCCGTCTAAATCTGCGTTGTGATGGGAAATATCTGCTGCGCCCAAAAATGTCGGGATCAGGTCCATCAATCCACACGGTGTTTCTTCTATAATACCGCGGGGAAAACGCTCGGGATAGCGCACCAGCATGGGGACTCGGGCCGCTGCATCGAGAAAGCTGCGCTTGCCGAAACAGTTGTAATCTCCCAGCAGTTCACCGTGATCCGATGACCAGACAATGAGGGTATTGTCCAGTTCGCCCTGTTGTTCGAGTTCGTCAATGATCCGGCCCACGCTGTAGTCGATAAACGATATGCACGCCCAGTAATACCCGCGCATGACCTGCAACATGCGATTATCCAATCCCGCATCGCGGTATTTGTATCGATTCTGATGGCGGTTGAAATGCGTCCACAGGTCTTCCATGTTATCGGGGCGTTTGGGAAAGGGCATTAAGGAACCGCGATAGAGTTTGTTCCAGGGCGTTGGCGGTGAAAAGGGTGGATGTGGATGGATAAAACTCGACCACAGGAAGAACGGTTTGGAAGTGTCGCGGTTTTTCAGAAAGTCAATGCTGCGGTCCGCGACCCAGGCCGTTGGATGATGGCGTGCGGGAAGTTGAGAAATTTGCGGGATATAATACATTTCTCCTCTTGCACCCATAGGATCGTGTACATAGTCATAGCCGTGTGCATGCAAGTATTTTAGATAATCGTTTGTATCAATCGTTCCCGAGATTTCTTCCTGTACATCTCGCGCGTGAAATCCCCGCAGTCCTCCACGATCACCGGTAAAGTGCATTTTGCCCACTCCGTGACAGAGGTACCCGCCCTGTGCGAGGAGATCCATCAGAGATGGGCGGTCTGTCGGTTGTCGAAATCCATTGTCAAAGCACCCATTTTTGTGCGGATATTGTCCGGTAATAAGGGATGCACGCGCCGATACACAAACGGGCGAGGGCGTGTATCCTTTGGTAAAATTCACTCCTTCATGACACAACCGATCCATCACTGGTGTGCGAATATGCGGATTGCCTGCCGCGTGAATGGTGTCCCAGCGTTGCTGGTCGGTAAATGCGAATAGAATATTGGGTTGTTTGGGCATTTTTCACTCCTTAGAGAATACTGACTTAACCCGCGTCAGCACATGTTTTAATAACTCGAAGCTTTCATGTAAAAACACAGCCAAAATCCCACCAAAACGGTTGTGGCAGATAGGGCAAACACGCCTTGAAGATGTACGAGGTCTGCGAGTACGCCTCCAAATATGGGATAGAGCGAACCAATGCCCAGCACAGTGTTGGTGATGCCGATATAGGTTGGGCGACGCTCTGCTGGCGCGATGTCCAAAAGATAACTTTTAAATCCGATAAAGATGCCCGTTGTCGTTCCGCCTATCAAAAGAAAAATCGGTGAAAAACACGCCGCGATTATCCACTCAGACGCATGTTGCAACAAACTCGCCTGGTTGCCCAAGATCAATGCCATACACGGAATTAAAGCTACGCCCAATACGGCGAACAAGACCACGCGGTGGTTTCCGTAATTGAGCGAGAGTCTTCCCCATATTATATTAAAAATAGCCGCGCCTATGGTTTGTATGGCCAAAAAAAAGCCGACGGTACTTTCCGAGATGTAAAATGCCTCTCGGGCGAGCACTACGTAAAAAGGAAGTGAGAATCCGATGCCCGATGCCAGCATTTGGACCAGGAGGAACCGTCCAAAGTTGCGGTCGCGGCGCAGTAATTGGGGAATACCGCGAATCACCTGAATGGCATTTCGGTGGGTTGTACCCATCTCGCCTTCTGGTTCTCGAACCAGACAGAAACACCCGATGCCCAGACTCATCATTCCGGCACCCATTGCGAAGATCATGACGTAATTTATCGGAAAGTCATAACCGCTATCTAAGTCGAGAAAATACCTGACCAATATGCCCGCGAGAATGCTCAATACGCCGCCGAGAAATGAACGGGATGCGTAAAATAATCCCGTGTGTGACCTCGGCAGAGATCTTCCCACAATATCTGTATAGGCATTGCCCGCGGGGCCGCCAAAAAGAGAAGCAATGCCGTATAGGATGAGAAAGCTGCTCAATACCAGACTGGGCCGTTCGAGTCCGTACCACGCGAGGAGTGGCACAATTGTCCAGATCAGCGACATGCGAATGAGGTTGGCTTGCCTGTACACAGGTAGCCGACGCGCACGCCGCTCCAGATATCCCGCCACGAGCAATTGGGGCAGATGCCAACCTGCGCGGTGTAGAGATGAGGCCAGGCCGACCAGCGTATCTGAGGTTGTAAAATGCCGAATAAAAATGGGTAAGACTGTGGTGGGGTCTAAAAATGCCGTGCCAAATGCGAAGATGCCACCATTTAATGTTCCCACAATAAAGTTGAATCGCGCATTGCCCTTTTCAGGTAAGAATCCCATTTATTTTTCCACTGTTGGCGCATTATTATATCTTGCACATGCGGGAGATGCAAGATGAAAGTTGCGTTCAATGCTGTGGGAGTGTTAATATAGCTTCTTAAGTTATAGATCAATTTTTAGTATGAGGAGAATTCTATGTCCAGAATTATTTATCTCGCCAGTCCCTACGGTTTTTCGTCTCAACAGAAACAGAAACTTTTGCCCGAGTTTGTTCAGGTGCTCGAGTCTCTCGGCGCAGAAGTGTGGGAACCGTTTGAACGCAATAATCAGATTGATAAAGCACAGCCCGGATGGGCGTATCAAATCGGGCAGGCAGATGTGCGCGATGTCAAAGAATCAGACGCGATATTTGCCATTGTCAATGGTACGCCGCCCGATGAAGGTGTGATGGTTGAGCTTGGGATTGCCATTGCCCTGGAGAAAAAGACTTTTCTCTTTCGAGACGATTTTCGCCGTTGTACCGATTCAGAAGACTATGCGCTTAACCTTATGCTCTTTACTGGTTTGCCAGAACACGGCTGGGAAGATTATTATTACACCTCTTTGGATGAAGTTGTCGATCCGGATAAGGCTCTGGTGCGCTGGCTGAATGGAGCGATAGATTGACAGACCTGTTATTCTTGAGTATTATTTTATTGACAACCATCATTTCATCCAAACACAACAGGTTCAGGTATGGCCCTACAAACCGTTGGCACCATGACAGCCGATGAGCTTCTGGTGATGCCACACAATGGCTATCGCTATGAACTCATAAAGGGAGAATTGCGCCAGATGGCTCCAGCGGGAAGTCAGCACGGACGAATTGCAGCAACAATCGGCATCCGCCTTGGGTTATTTGTCGAAGACAATGACCTTGGCACAACTTATGCTGCCGAAACCGGATTTATTATCGACACTACACCCGATACGGTGCGCGCACCCGACGCGAGTTTTGTGCCTAAAGAACGTGCGGAAGCCATAGACGAAGAAGGGTTCTTTCCCGGCGCACCCGACCTCGCCGTTGAAGTCGTCTCGCCAAATGACCGCGTATCCGAAGTGACGGAAAAAGCATTTGATTGGTTGCGGGCAGGTGCGAAGATGGTTATTGTGCTCGATCCCAAAACGCGTATAGTAACTGTCTATCGCGGTTTAGACGATGTTCGCATTCTCACAGAAGGCGACACAATTGACGGCGGCGATGTCGTGCCCGGGTGGCAATTGCCACTTGCAGATGTGTTCTAAAAAAAGGGCGACCAAAAGGTCGCCTTTTTTATATCTATTTATTGTGCATTATCGCGCGGCCTCTATGGCCTCGGCTTTCATCTTTTCTCTCTCCACATCGTCCTGCCATCGCGCTTGAATATCTTCGCGCAAACGCCAGAGTGGATCAAAATAAAAGAAAAATGTATCGGGTTTTACTACGGGACTGATATAGACGGCGATTCCGGTTTCCCGATTGTAATACTCATAAGAGTGCGCGTCTCGTTTTCCGCCACCGCCCAATGTATCTACAATAAATGTGGGCATGTTAAACCCGGATGTGGTGCCGCGTATGGCTTTTTCAATGGCGAGGCCGTCGTCGAGTGTTGTACGCAGGTCTTCAACGCCGCGCACGAGGTCGTGGAAATACACATAATAGGGTTGTACGTTTAAGTAGCTCAACCTCTTGACCAGGAGTCTCATCGTCTCGGCGCTGTTATTCACGCCGCTTTGAAGTACTGCCTGGTTGCGTATTGTTATTCCGCGCGACTGTAGCCGATTAAGCCCGTCCTGGGTAATGCCGGTGATTTCGGCGGGGTGATTAAAATGGGTGTGCAAGACGACTTCTTTGTGCATCTTGCGCCCGCGATCCACCACGCGTGTCAGCGCATCTACCCAGGCATCATCTGTGACGAGTTTTTGCGGCATGACCGCCGGGCCTTTGGTCGCAAAGCGAAATCGCCGTATGTGGTCAATATTCAGCAGGCGGTTGCCCAATTCTTCGAGTTGATCGGCTTTGAGTTGATACATGTCGCCGCCGCTGACTACGACATCTTCGACTTCGGGACGCGATTGAATATACCCAATCGCATTGTCCCATCGCTCGCGATTGACCCGCAGACTTACTTTTTCCACATCTTCTGTATCCAGTCCCACAGCATAGCTGCGGGTGCAAAATCGGCAATAGACGGGACAGGTGTCCAATACGAGGAATAATACGCGGTCTGGATAGCGATGTGTCAATCCCTCAACGGGGGCATCTCCCAATTCATTGAGCGAATCGAGGTGCAATTCGGGGTGATCGCACTCTTGCTCGCATCTGAGAGACAAAAATTGTTTGCGAATCGGATCGCGATACGGGTCATCCCAATTGATCAAGCTCAATATATACGGCGAGATTCGCACACTCATGGGCGCGTGTTGCAAGCCCGCTGCGACTTCTTGGTAAAAGTCATTGGGTACTCGATTTTCAAGTACTCGCATCAATTTGCCCACGCTGGTTATTGAATGGCGCATCTGAAAGATGTGCGAGTGAAAGGTGCGCGCGTCTATGTCTGTAAAAGCGGGGATGTGTCGCCAGAATTCGTCCCGACGCAATTCGCGATGTGCGAGGTCTTGGGGATTGACGGGCGGTTTTGTGCGAGGGGCATATACTTCTTCAATAACGTCCATCTTTCTGCCTTTTTAGTGAGATGCAAGGTGTGGTTATGCCTGTGTGCAAACTACCTATAATACATCCGCTATGTATATCTGTCAAGTCTGGGCGCGGACAAAAACCTTGTTCAACCTGTTTGTTTATTTTACTTTAAAAACGCTATTGCCATCATTCTGAACGGAATTTTTTTATGTCAAAACGCGCGTTTGTTATCCTCATTTTGGGTTTTGCCGTTTTTGCAGCTTTTGTTGGGCTGAGGCTGCTCTCGGTGATTTATACCGATTATCTCTGGTTTTCATCACTCGGTTTTCACGACGTATTTATCACCATTATACGCACCAAAACCCTCGCCTTTTTCGCATTTGGTAGTGTTTTTGCACTGATCTGCGGTATCAGTATTGTCGCTGCTCGGCGCTATGGACAGCCCACCCGCATCATGGCGCTTGAGGTTATTATCGATGGCGATGTTCCCATACCGCCTGATCACTCTCTCCGACAGCGTTACGCCTGGATCGGCATTGTCGCGCTGTTGTCCTTTTTTATGGGTGTTGCAGGCACTTCGGCCTGGTCAGTGGTTCTAAAATACATCAATCCCACCTCTTTTGATCTGGCTGATCCCATATTTGGTCACGACATAGCATTTTATGTTTTCAGCCTGCCGCTGTACAATTTTCTGCAGGGTTGGTTCATTTCTGCAATTATTGTGACGGGGATTGCCTCGATTGTTTCCTATCATCAGGATAGAGCGGTTCGATACGATGACAAGCGCTGGATTACGACCCCACATGTGCGAGCACATGTCTCGATTCTCGCTGCTATTCTCGCTCTTTTACTCGCATGGGGATATTGGCTAAAAAAATACGAGTTGCTCTATTCTTTTCGCAAAGAGGCTTTTTTTGGCGCGGGTTATACAGATCTCAATATCCAGATCTGGGCTTACTATCTGATGCTTTTTGGGCTGGTTGTTCTCGCGGGGTTGCTCTTTTACAATGTGCGCGTTCGCACATGGAAGATTCCCGGATTTGGCGCGGCGGGCTATCTCGGTGCGATCATTGTCGTGAGTTGGTGCATCCCTATTATTTTTGAATTGGTGGTTGTGCGACCCAATGAATTTGACAGAGAAAAGCCCTATATTCAACATGCCATCAATTACACGCGCAAAGCATATCGTCTGGACAAGATCGAGGAGGTGCCTTTTCCCGGCGAATCTGATCTGACTGCGGACGATATTGCAAATAATCAGGCTACCATACAAAGTATTCCGCTGTGGGATCGCCGTCCGCTTATGGACACGTATTCTCAGATCCAGGAAATTCGGTCCTATTACAAATTTCGAAGTGTCGATGTGGATCGCTATCGCATTGACGGCACGTATCGACAAGTGATGCTGGCCGCACGCGAACTGGCGAGAAATCCGCGCGATTTACCAGGGGATACATGGGTCAATCGGCATCTTGTGTACACGCATGGATACGGTCTGGTCATGAGTCCGGCCAATGAGATTGCCGCCGAAGGGCTGCCGGGTTTTCTGCTGAAGGATATTCCACCGGTTACATCGAATGGCATAGAGGTCGTTCGCCCCGAACTCTACTACGGGGAAGACATGCGCGATTACATCATCGTTCGGACCAATACACCCGAATTTGACTATCCCAAAGGCGATGAGAATATATATACGAATTATCAGGGGCGCGGTGGCGTGCTGTTGGATGGATTTTTGAAGCGCCTTTTATTTTCCATTCGCTTTGTCGATCCATTTATTCTTTTTACCGATGCGATAACGCCCCAAAGTCGCATTGTGTTTGACCGGCATATCGGCACCCGCTTTGGAGAAGATGCGCCGCGGCGGTTTGATAAAATTGCCCCATTTCTCCGTTTTGACAACGATCCCTATCTCGCCGTGGTTGAAGGCCGCCTGCTCTGGATACAGGATGCTTATACTATATCCAATATGTTTCCCTATTCGATGCCTTATGGGCGGCCCTATGTGCGAGAAATGAATTATATTCGCAATTCTGTCAAAGTGGTGCTCGACGCGTACAATGGGAGTGTCACTTTCTATGCCTGGGATACGAGTGACCCTCTCCTCAAGACCTATATGGCGATTTTCCCGCATCTGTTCAAGTCGGCTGATGAAATCGGTCCCGCACTTCGCGCACACCTGCGGTATCCGATAGATCTATTTGATATTCAGGCGGCGCTTTACAATACCTATCACATGACCACTCCGATTGTGTTCTACAACCGCGAAGATGTGTGGGAGATTCCCACAGAATACTACGGGACAGTTGATCGCCCTATTCGCATGCATCCGTATTATGTGATGGCGCGTTTGCCGGGTGAAGACCGCGAAGAATATATTCTCATGTTGCCGGCTACGCCTTCCAACAAACCCAATATGATCGGCTGGATATTTGCGCGTTGTGACGGAGAAAATTACGGACGACTCGTGGTCTATAAATTACCGAAGGAAAAGCTTATTTACGGGCCGATGCTTATTGAACAACGCATCAATCAGGATACCGATATTTCCCGAGAAATTACTCTGTGGGACCAGCGCGGGTCAGATGTCATACGCGGCAATTTGCTGGTTATTCCCATCCGCAATTCGTTCATTTATGTCGAGCCGCTTTATTTGCGCGCATCCCAACACGGCATGCCAGAGCTCAAGCGCGTGCTCGCCGTTCACGGTGACCGCCTCGCTATGGGCGAAGATCTCAACGATGCTCTCAACAGAGTTTTTTCCATAACAAAGGGCGTGCCAGTTCGGGATACGGAAGATTTGCCAGAAGACCTCAAAATACTCGCCCGGCAGGCCTATCAGCAATTTGAAACGGCGCAAAAGCACTTGCAAGCGGGCGCGTTTTCTGATTATGGCCAAAGCGTTGAGGCACTGCGCCAAACTCTTCGGCGCATGAATGAAAATGAATAAACAGGTCTCAAAGTGGGCTGGATTGCTCACTGAACAGCGCAATTCCAATAGCACCCATATTGACCGGTGTTCGACAGTGGATGCACTGCGCCTTATCAATACCGAAGATCAAAAAGTAGCGCGTACTGTTGAAGGTGTGATAGATGATGTTGCCAGAGCTGTCGATCTCGTGGTGTCGGCGTTTCAAAAGGGCGGTCGTCTCTTTTATGTTGGCGCGGGAACCAGCGGTCGTCTCGGCGTTCTCGATGCGTCTGAATGCCCGCCGACCTACGGCGTGTCACCCGATCTCGTTCAGGGGGTTATCGCGGGCGGTATTCCCGCTTTGACGCGTTCACAAGAAGGCGCAGAAGACCACCCTGAAGACGGAAAAGCCGCGCTCAAAGATCGCGGTTGTACATCCGATGATGTTGTTATGGGCATTGCGGCGAGTGGGGTGACGCCTTTTGTGCTCGGTGCGCTCGAATACGCGCGATGTATTGGCGCAAAGACTTTGTTTTTTACATGCAATCCAGATGTCGTAGAAAAGGCGCGCGCAGATGTCGCGATTGTTCCTGTGGTGGGGCCAGAGGTCGTTACCGGTTCGACGCGCATGAAAGCGGGCACGGCAACCAAACTCGTGCTCAATATGATTACTACAACGGCTATGATCCGCCTGGGTAAAGTCTATGAAAATCTGATGGTTGATCTCGCGCCGACCTGCGAAAAACTCATAGATCGCGCCGAACGCATTTTGGAGATCGTATCTGATCTGACTCCTGAAGAAAGTCGCCGGGCACTCGACAATGCACAGGGAGATCTCAAAACGGCGATTGTCATGACAAAACGGGCTGTCTCTATAGAAACAGCCCGTGAATTACTGCGGCAAAACGATGGTGTTATCAACAAGGTTCTGGTGGATTAAGTCCTGTTGTGTTCTCCTTGATAGAAGGTTTTTACCAGACCGTTGAGAAAGTCTTTGGGCTGGCGCACGGCTTCTGCGGTAATGACGTAAGATTGGTGCCCCAATAGCTTTAGCCCGTGCCCGTAATCATCGAACAAATCCGGGCACACTTCGTCAATTGTTCGATTTTCTTTTGCGGCTTTTTCGGCAAGTGCGCCCAGTGCCTCATCGTCAAAGGTGAGCGCGATACCATAGGCGTCTTGGAATCGCTTGACAAACGCGCTCGTGCCTCGCAAGATCAGCAACTGCTGAAGCGCGAGTTCGGGGTCTTCAATTACATTTTTCGTGACGTGAAACGAATCGATTTCTGTCGATGGCAATGATTTTTCAAATTTTAGCAACGCGCGTTCACATACGCTGACCAGACTTCGCGCGCCGGTTTGTTCCAGGGCGGCTTGTTCGGCCAATAGCCTGAGCGCGTCGTCGTCAAAAGTCAGATCAATGCCGTAGGCTTTGAAGTCGCGTTTTTTGCCCAGAATTACCGAACTGGTCTGGCTCTGCAAAATCGCGTAGAGGTCGTCCACGCTCAAGGGTGTTAAAATTGCTGTTACGGGCAATCGCCCCACAAACTCAGACTCAAAACCGTATTCGATCATGTCTTCTGTTTTGGCGTGCTGCAAAAGTTCTGTGTGGTCCTGTTCGTGAGACATGTCGCGCCCGGATTGGAACCCGACTTTGCCCAGATTGAGACGTTTTCGCACGATGTCATCGAGGCCGCTAAATGCACCGCTTACGATAAACAGGATGTTGCGCGTGTTAATTTTTTGACGCTCTACTTTGCCACTGCGCTGAAATTGCATCATGGATTCCATCTGCGATGTGAGGTCGTGTGGTGCTTTGAGATCGACATCGGTTTCTTCCATGAGCTTGAGCAAGTTGCGCTGAACGCCCGTGCGCGATACGTCTGGGCCGACCAGATTTGAGGCCGATGCGATTTTGTCTATTTCGTCGATGTACACGATGCCGTATTGCGCCATTTCAATGCTGCCATTGGCTTCGCGCACGAGTTCTCGAATCAGGTCTTCGACATCGCCGCCCACATATCCCGTTTCGCTGAATTTTGTCGCATCGCCCTTGACGAATGGAACGCCAATGCGTTGTGCAATCAACTTAATCAAATACGTTTTGCCCACGCCCGTAGGCCCAATCAGGAGGATATTGTTTTTGATGTGTCCCACATTTTTGCGCGAAAAATCCGGGTCTTCGCGGTCGAGTTTCATGCGATTGTAGTGCGTACATATCTTGGTGGCCAATACTTCTTTTGCTTCGGATTGCTGTACCACATATTTGTTTAGATAAGCCTCCAATTCTTCGGGCTTGAGGTCAAAATCTATGGTTTGTTCTGCGGGTTCTTCCACGCGGGGACCTTCCTGTATCCCATCGGCTTCTCCCTGCGGAAAGACTACCTGATTCCCGTATTTTTCTTCGAGGAAGTTTTTGAGATCTTTTTGCAATTCTGCAGGAGAAAAAGGTCTTTTTTCAGACATAAAAAAAGCTCCAGAGTCAAGGGGCTGGGGACTGGGGATAAGCTCTCAGTCCATCCAGAGTAGTAATACTGAAAGTTCCTAAACAATACCAATACTGCTTCTGACTGTCAAGTTATCATGAGACACAGTTATGAATCTCAGTCCACTAACACTTCGCAGATTATGCGATGAATTGCGGCCTCAGATTGACCATCGCCTGATCCGCGATGTGTTCCTCGTTGGTCGGCACGATCTGTTTCTGCATCTGGGCGATGCCGGGTATCTCTTGCTTTCCGCACATCCAGGTCGAAGTTGTCTGATGCTGACGCAACTGCCCAGCGAGGCCCAGCGCTTACGCATTCCCTGGGCAGATCGCTATTTGCGCGGTGCGGGTATTATTGGCATTGAGCATGTTCCCCACGAACGCATTGTGCATATCATAGTTCGCAAGCGCGACCGCATTGGCACGGTTACTGATTCCCGCATTATATGTGAATTGATCAACAGGTATGCCAATGTTGTTCTCGTCGATATGAGAACGAGCCGAATCCTGGGGGCGCTCAGGTCCGTTCGCGCGCGCCAGAACCGCGTGCGGGAAATAGCTCCGGGAAAATTCTATCATCCGCCGCCAGCACTTGACCGCATGCCGCCGGAAAGCGCGAAGCTCTCCTTTTTGGCCGATATTCCCGAAGATGCGCGCGCAGACGCGCTTGTACAACATATTGCGGGGCTTGACCTTTTATCTGCGCGCGAATTGCTTCATATTGCTGGTTTTGGGGAGAAACGCCCGCTTTCCGCCAGCGATATCGCGAATTTTGCAGAGATTATTCGCACGTTTTTTGCGAATCCGCCATTTTGTGACGGAGGCCTGCGCGTGCGAGAAGGGGATAATCGCAACGCGGTTTGTGCTCTTGGTATTCGGCATACGCAGATAGAACAAGCGTATCGCTCGCTCAGCGAAGCTATATCGGATGTTGTGGCGTGCGAAGTCGAGTCTGAGGCTCTTAAAGGGCGGCAAAAAAATATCGAGAAGGATCTAAAAAATCGCCTGACTGTCTGCGAGCGAAAAATTGGGCGTATCCGCGCAGATATCGACGATGCGGCCAATGCAGATCTGTATGAAAAGATGGGGAATGTGCTGATGTGTCACATCGCGCAGATTCCTGCGAATGTCGATACCATCACGCTTCCCGATGTATTTGACCCGTCTTGCGAGGATATGGTTATCTCCCTCAATCCCCGGCGCACGGCCTCGGAAAATGCCAGCGCGTACCTCAAGCGGGCGCAGAAAGCGAGAAAAGGCGCCCCCATTCTCGCCAAACGTCTCGAGGTAGCACAGAGGGAGAGGGATGAAATTCTGCATTATACAGATCGCCTCAATGCTGTCCGTTTGGAAGCCGAGTTCGACGAGATACGGCGGGAACTGGAAGATGCGCGCCTGATCAAAGCGCCTAAAAAGAGGCCGCGAGTCAGGTCTAAACGCCAGAGCGGCGATATTCATCCCAGACGGTATCGCACACAGGATGGTTGGCGCGTGCTGGTGGGGCGAAATAATACGGAAAACGATAGGCTTACCAAAAGTTCAGGCCGAGACGATTTCTTTTTGCATGTTCACGGATGCCCGGGATCCCATGTGATTCTCAAACGCGATGGCAGAGCGGACCACCCCTCTCGAAAAACGCTTGAAGAAGCGGCCTGTCTGGCGGCTTATTGGAGCAAAGCGCGGGGTGCTAAACGTGTGCCAGTCAATTATACAGAGGTTCGCTATGTGCAAAAACCGCGTGGGGCACCGCCGGGGCTGGTCACGATTCGGAATGAAAAAACTCTGATGGTCTCGCCTCGCGAACTCAAGCGCGAGGATGAATGGACGAATAGACGAATAGACGAATGGTAATATATACTGGTTTTGGGAGGATGGGCGGGGTTCGCAGATTCGTAGATTCGCAGATTCGTAGATTCGCAGATTCGTAGATTCGCAGATTCGTAGATTCGTAGATTCGCAGATTCGTAGATTCGCTGTTTTGCTGTTTCACATTTTTTCAAGGGAGATATTGTGGCGCGAAAGAGGGTGTTGATTACAGGTGCAGCAGGGCGTATTGGCGTGGTTCTCACAGATGGCTTGTACGAGCGGTATCAACTGAGGGTGCTTTACAATCGCACAGTTTTAGATCAGAAGTACGACGAGGAAGTGATGGTGGGAAATATCACGGATCTGGAGAAGATGGAAGAGGCTGTGGATGGCATGGATGCGGTGGTTCACATGGCGGGCAATCCATCGGGTGGGGCGACGTTTGAAGAAACTGTGGAGGCAAATATTATCGGTACCTACAATATTTACGAGGCGTGCAAGCGCAAGGGGGTGAAGCGAGTCATTTTTGCCAGTACAAATCACGTTACTGGCATGTACGAGAAGAAGGGTCCGATTTATACGACCTGGGAAATGCCCGTGCGTCCCGATAGTTATTACGGTGCGAGCAAAGCGTATGGCGAAGCGTTGGGACGGTATTATGTCGATGCGTATGGTCTGTCTGTGATTTGCCATCGCATTGGGTCTTTTCAGCCCGTGTCTTCTGTTCAGAATCGAGGCAGTGACCGCATTTTGTCGTCCTGGCTGAGTTATAAAGATACGGTGCAACTGACCTGGCGGAGCATTGAGGCACCGGAGAAGATTGATTTTGCGATTTATTACGGTATTTCGGGTAATACGCGAGCGTATTGGGATATTCAAAATGCGCGCGAAGAGATCGGATATGATCCCGTGGATAATGCCGAAGATTATGTGTAAAAGCTTCCCCATCCTGGACGCCTGCTTAAGACCTGCAGGCGTGACGATAGGAATAGCCATTGTCATCGCGGCATGATTAAAGCCGCGATCCAGGAGGTTTTTGCTGACTGCTGATTGCTGACCGCTGAGACGCAATCGGCGGTTTTTTTTATGCGAGGCCGTGCATGCGTTTGGCAGAGTTTATGGTGTTGTACAGGAGCATGGTGATGGTCATGGGACCAACGCCGCCCGGGACGGGTGTGATGGCGCGCGCTTTTTTGCTGATGGCTGTGTAATCGACATCGCCAACGAGGCGATAACCCGCTTTTTTGGATTTGTCGGGTACTCGGTTGACACCGATGTCGATGACGACTGCGCCATCCTGTATCATGTCGGCGGTGACGGTGTTGGGATGTCCTGTCACCACAATGAGGATATCCGCCTGACGGGTGAAGTGTCCGAGGTCGCGCGTGCCGGTATGGCATAAGGTGACGGTGGCATTTGTGGCTTTTTGCGAGAGGATGTTGGCGAGGGGGCGGCCCACCAGAGTGCTGCGCCCCACGATGACGACGTGTTTGCCCGCAACTTCGAAGTTGCCGCGTTTGAGGATTTGTTGTACGCCGTGAGGGGTGCAGGGTAAAAAGCCTTCTTCGCCGCGCATGAGGCGGCCGAGGTTGACCGGATGGAGACCATCTATATCTTTGTCGGGTGAGATGCTGTTGAGGGCGGTTTGTTCGTCAAAGCCTTCGGGCAGGGGGAGTTGGACGAGGATGCCGTGAATGGAGTCGTCGTCGTTGAGTTGTTCAATGGTGTCGAGGAGGTCGGATTCGGGCTGGTCGACTGTCAGGGTGTGTTCAATAGAATACAGGCCGATGTCTGCACAGGCTTTGCGTTTGCCTTTGATGTAGGATATGGATGCCGGGTCGTCGCCGACAAGGACGACCGCGAGGCCAGGGGTGAGGTTGTGCTCTGCTTTGAGGTGCCTGACTTCTTCGGCCATTTCTGCGCGCATGGTTTTGGACAGGTCTGTGCCGTTTATGATTTTTGCCATGATCGCTTTCTCCCATGTGAATGCCCAAAACAAAAATACGCCCGGGCGATGTGATTGTTTTCAGCCCAGGCGGTCGGCAGGTAATATAGTCCAGTGCTTCCTCGTGGTTATTTCCACTTTTCCGCCAGTTACACTGGAGATTTCTATAAATTTAAGGGATTTGTGCAGACAATCCAAATCTTTTTTGGAAGTTATCAGCCCACATTTTTTCAAAGTGAAATCGGGTGCTCGAAATCTCTTTCCATTTTTTCGGGGAGTTGATAGACGTTGCCTTTTTTGTCGCAGAAGTAAAGGCAGGATTTGGATGCACGTCGCGCATTGCCGTCGGCCCAGAGGGCGTAGAAGTCGGGATGAGCATTGACGGGGCTTCGGGCATAGGTGTGGTTGCGGGTGCTGTTTTGCGTGAGTTGTACGACGCGCTTCCACGTTTGTCCACTGCGTTCCCACATCGCCATTTCCCCGCCGGGATTGTAGGGTTGTGGTCCGGTTTCTGTGGGGGCGATGACGCGCCAGGTGCCGTCAGTTTCGAGGTAGAGGGATCCCATGTCGTAGTTGCTGTCGGATGTGGTGATGGGGTGGGCGTGCCAGTCGCTTCCCGTCCATTGCAATAGGGTCCAGGTGCGCGGGTCATTTTCCGGTCCCGATTCATAACCTTTGCTGGTGATGACGAGGATGACGGGATTTCCCTGTGGGTCGAGGCGAATGTCTTTGAGATAGACTTTTAGTCCTTCGGCTTCGTAATCGCGCACGAGGGCGTTGTTGTGTGGGGTTGTAAGCGGAACTTCAACGGGTTCACCGGCCGCGTTTTGCCAGGTTTGTCCAAAGTCGGGGGTTTCGAGATAGTAGAGGTTGGTGCGCCAGTTTACGCCGAGGGGATCGGGATGGTAGTTGAAGGCCGTGACGGCTTTTTGGCTGGAGCATATACTGATTTGATAATGTCCTTTTTCGATGGCGGCCAGGCGCGTCCATTCAGACCATTTGACGCCGTTGGGGCTGGTCGTGAAGAAGAGGGTGCGGTCGGCCGGGTCTTTGTAGCGGGTGACAAAGTTGATGAAGCCGCGACCGGGTAAGTGCCAGGCTTGCATGTAGGAGAAGTTGTCCATGGGTTGTTCTTCGCCATTGAGGCGATAGGTCGCGTCAATTTGTTCAAATTCGTCAATGGCGTAGGGTTTTGCGCTTCGGTGGATATACGAGGGGCGCGATAAGCCGTGTGCGGTTGAGAAGATCCAGATATAGCCTTTGTCGTCTATGGATATGACGGGATTGTCGTGGGCGTCGGCTGTGTTTTTGTCGAGGAGGATGGTTGGACGGGGTACTTGTCGGGTTTTGTGGTCGAAGTAGGAGATCATGTGCAGGAGGAAACCGCTGCGATTGCGCGAAAACGAGCTGTCGCCATTGAGGTCTTCTACGGTGTGTTTGAGGTGTGCGTCAAGGGGTGTGCCGCCGTAACAGAAGAAGGTTTTTTCGACTTCGGGACGGTACACGGCAAAGGGGCGATGTTTGGCACAGTACGTGCCCAATCCGCCGCTGTATTTGTACACGTATTCATCGCCCGATGGCTGGTTGTAATACCATATTCCGCGATAGCCCGTGTCTTTTTGGTTTAAGGTGAGGGTCATATTTTGCTCCTTTGGAAGAATAGTGGCAGAGGGTAAAAAAAGGGAAAAGGAAATTCTCGTCAAGTTTCTTGACAAAGTTTGGTTTCATGGCTTCATTGAAAAAATGAAATGTAGCGTGCAAAACCCGGTTTCACAGAAAGGATTATTATGTCGAATCCCACGATTGATGTGTTGATGTCGCACAGGAGTATTCGAAGGTTTGAAGATCGTCCGTTGCCCGATGGGGTGTTGGAGACCCTGATTCGGTGCGGGCAGCAGGCGAGTACGTCGAGCAATTTACAGGCTTATACGGTGATTCATGTGGCTGATCCCGAGCGCAAGAAGAAGTTGGCAGAGTTGTGTGCCGATCAGGTGCAGATTCATCAGAGTGCGGCATTTTTGGCTTTTTGTGCGGATTTGCATCGGGATCGGATGGCGAATCAGATGCACGGGGTTGAGCGGTTTGATGGGGATTATGTGGAGGCGTTGATGATTGCGACGGTGGATGTTGCGCTGATGATGCAGAATGTGGCGATTGCGGCGGAGTCTATGGGATTGGGTATTTGTATGATTGGGGCGATGCGGAATAATCCAAAGGCTGTGGGTGAATTGCTCGGTTTGCCGCCTTATGTTGTGGCTGTGTCGGGATTTTGTATTGGGTATCCAGCGCAAGAGCCAGAGGTGAAACCGCGCTTGCCCGTCGATGCGGTGTTGCACCGGGAGCGTTATCTGGACGATGAGACGCATCGGACGATTATGAAGGATTACGATGAGAAGATGGTGGCGTTTTATGCGTCACAGGGGATGCACGAAGGAGACCAGCGCTGGACGACGGTGGTGGGAGGACGCACCGGGCAATTTCATGTGCGTGAGGAACTGGACGAGTTTCTGACAGCGCAGGGGTTTAAGTTGCGGCGGTAGAGAAACTCACACGAAGGTACAAAGGGATATTTGAGACTTTGTAGTTTTGTGTGAGAGTATTCTTTATATTTTATCTTTAGTGTCTTTGTGTGAGAATGATTGCAGGAATATACCATGAGCAACGTCATTGAAGAAATTGATCGGCTGAAAGAGGAGTTAGACGCATTGCGCCCATTGCCTTCTGATGTCCTCGGCCGGATAGAGCAAAAGCTCCGAATTGAGTCAAACTATCACTCCAATGCCGTAGAAGGCAATAGTCTGACGCTCGGAGAAACGAGAAGTCTGATTCTCCATGGGCTTACTGCCCACGGGAAGCCTATGCGCGATCATCTGGATATTGAGGGGCATGATGAAGCGGTAAAGGCGATGGAGGATGCAGTAAAAAGAAATGAATTACTTAATGAGGTTTTCATCCGAAATCTCCATAAAGTGTTGCTGAAGGAGCCTTATGACAACGACGCGATAACGCCAGATGGACAGCCGGTGAAACGGCGCATTGCTATCGGAGAGTATAAGACACAGCCAAACAACGTGCAAACCTCTACGGGAGAGATTTATTATTTTACGCCGCCAGATCAGGTGAAATCTGCGATGAGCGATCTCATAGATTGGTATAGAAGACAAGAAGATGAGGGTGAGCATCCGATTGTTATAGCTACCACGTTTCATTACCGTTTTATCCGTATTCATCCTTTTGACGACGGTAATGGCCGCATGGCGAGGCTTTTGATGAATATGATTTTGGTCAAGCACGGGTACACGGTGGCTGTAGTCCCCGTTGAGGAGAGAGGTCAATACATCGGGATGCTGGAGCAAGCGGATAAGACCGAAGATTTGGCGGAGTTTATCACCTATATTGCACATTGTTGCAAATATGCACTGAATCTCCATCTAAAAGCCGCCCGCGGAGAGGATATTGAAGATGTGGAGGATATAGATAAAGAGATCGCAATATTCAAACGTTCTTTGGAAAAGAGCACAGGCAACGCAATCAAGGCAAGGGAATATGCGGATCAGGTACTGTATCCGTTTTTTTCCTATTGCAAAGAGAAGGTAGAACGGTTTTCTGATCTGTTCGAGAGTGTTCATACATCTGGCAGTTTTAATGTGAGAGGGGTTGACAATCAAATTTCTTCTTTTTCTATATCAGAGGAGAAGAGGGACACTTGGCCTGAAAGCGCGCTTTCTATTGATATTTCCATCAAATTTGATTTATTGGCTTTTCAGGGAAAGCATAATGACGATTTTGTATTGCAAATTAAAAATGAAGCAGACGCAGATGAATGCTTCTGGGATTTTGATGGTTATTTTAAAAGCATTCTATTTAAACCAGCCAAAATATATACGGGACAAGGGCTCAAGGAGATCAAGAAGATGTTTAACGAACTGATACGGGATATGATGAAAGTGCTATCAGAGCAATCTAACATCTGAGAAGCCGAGTGATAAAAAGACTAAAAGAGCATGAAGCTCACCCATAGAGTGTCACGATAATTAACTGAATAAATGGATGTGCTCTTGAGAGGGCTATACCTAAGTGGAATATACTGTAATATTTCAAGTTCTTCAGGAATGGGAAGGATATGTCATAGAGATAGGAGAGGACGACTTCACTGCGCGGCTTTTAGACCTGACCGCCGGTTCTTCGCATGAAGAGGAAGAAGCAGTCATTCCTCTCTCTGAAATTTCAGGAGAGGATTTCAAGCACCTGCGCCTCGGCAGTATCTTTAGGTGGATCATCGGTTACGAGCATTCCACGAGTGGAGCTAAGCAGCGTGTCTCCCATATCGTCTTCCGCGAACTTCCTATTGTGACCAAACAGGATATAGCCGAAGCCGAGGAATGGGCCAAGAAGATCGCTCAAGTATGGTCGGACTAACTGCTATTGAAATTTCACCTGAACACAATTTGAAGTACTCGTCGAAGAAAGGGTACAGCTCTGATACCGCGAGCGCGAAATAGCGATTTGGGACAGCGACACTTTCTGATACAAAGGAAACAATTATGAATGTGACGGATATACTCGATAGAGCTCAATTTGTCGTGGACGCTGGTGGCAAAAAAAAACGGTGCTGCTTGACTACATGACTTGGGATGCGCTATTGACCCTACTGGAAGACCTAGAAGACATAGAGGAGATTCGTCTTCTTCACGACGCAGGTAAAGAGGTAATTCCATGGGAACAGGCCAAAGTAGAACTACAAGTAGATCGCTCATTTTGAAAAGCACTTGACCAGATTTCAGGCGTGTATTATATACGCCGATGTAAGTTTGAAAAGGAGGCTGATTATGAGTGTACCTGAACTACTCGAAAAAGCCCAATTTGTCGTAGATGCCAGCGGGGAAAAAAAATCGGTGCTGCTTGACTACGCGGCCTGGGAGGCTTTACTGACCTTATTGGATGACCTGGAAGATATAGAAGATATGCGCCATCTTCGCGACCCAGACGAAAAAGTGATTGCTTGGAAACAGGCAAAAGCGGAGCTGAAATTGAATGACGAACCATCGCGCCCTTTTGGGTTGTGCGCTGGGGAGTTCTCAGTGCCTGATGATTTCGACGATCCATTGCCGGAGTATGTGATTGAAGAATTTGAAGGTAAAAAATAAATGAGGCTTCTGCTCGATACTCACATCTTCCTCTGGCTCATAACCGGCGACCAACGCCTGCCAGAAGTCATGCAGAGGGATATTCTCAATCTTGAGAACGCAGTGTATCTAAGTGTCATTTCACTATGGGAAATCTCTGTAAAATACCAACTGGGCAAGCTACCCTTGCCAGAACCACCGGAGAATTATCTGTCTGTACAACGCGAAAGACACATGATCGCAAGTTTGCCTCTTGATGAAGCTAGCGTGTCTCAACTCGCCAAACTGCCTTCAACACATCGGGATCCATTTGATCGTATGCTTATCTGCCAAGCACTTGAGCATCACCTAACTATTGTGACTGTTGACGAAATGATTCGGGCTTATCCTGTGCCAGTGTATTGATAGGCTCGACATCAGGCAATGAGTATCAGAAGTTTACATGGCTAATCTTGCACTCAAAGATGACATTGTGTATGGTACACAGTGAGGTCGTCTTCAACACACTCATACAAGTTTGGAAATTACCACTACAAAGGAGAAAAAAATGAAAGTACTGATTTTGTCGGGCCCAAATCATCGGTTTGATGCAAGTGCCGAGGTTATCAATGGGTTTTTGGGCACTCAGGAAGATTTGTCTGTCGCACTTGAAGACAATAAGGATGTGCTGACTTCAGACGCTTTGGACGATTTTGATGTGCTGGTACACGGTACGGGATTCACGCGTACAGAGCGGGATGCAGATGGGACGGTGAATCGCTTGCCGGATTTGACGTCTGGGCAGGAAGAGGGGCTATTTGGTTTTGTGGCAGGTGGCAAGGGTCTGGTGGGTATCCACGGTACGGCCTGGTGGATTGGCGGGAGAGCGGTGGATTTGATCGGCGGGCACGCAAACTGGCATCCGCCGGGATTGACGTTTACCGTGAATATTGCGGATAACGCGCACCCCATTACACAGGGGGTCGATGATTTTGAAGTGGAAGACGAGATTTATATGTCGGCATGGGATCCCGCCGTTCACATTTTGGCAACTGCGGATTGGAGCGATAAGCAGCATCCCATGGCCTGGGTGAAAGATTATGGCGAAGGACGGGTATTTTACACGACTCTGGGACACGGGCCAGGTACATTTGAGCGGGCAGGGATGCAGCAACTGGTGACGCAGGGCGTGAGATGGGCTGGAGGGAACTCGTAATGCTTAGATTTGCCGAAGAACTCTTGCTTCTGACACTTGATGACGAGAATGGGAGGTTTGCGCGCGTGCCAGACCGGCTGATGCGGTACGCGCTGGCCGGTGGCGTGTTGATGGATTTGGCGCTGGAGAATCGGATTGATACGGATCTCAAAAATCTGATCCTCGTCGATTCGACTCCGCTTCAGGATAGCTTGCTTGATCCGACGCTGGCGGATATTGCCCAGGCGGACGATACCAGGGATGCGCGCTTTTGGGTGGAACGCACCGCGCTTCGCGCAGATACGATTCGAGAAGTGGCTCTCAACCGGCTCGTAGAACAGGGTATTCTCAAGCGCGAGGAAGACCGGTTCATGTGGGTATTCCAGGCGCGACGCTATCCCATTATTGACAATACGGCTGAGCGCGAGGTCAAGCTGAGGATTATGGAGGTGCTGTTTAGCGATCAGATTCCAGGTCCGCGCGATGTCGTGATTATTGGCCTTGCACATGCGTGCGATATTTTCAAGGAGATTCTGTCCGCACGCGAACTGGCGCGTGTTTCAGATCGAATTGATCAGGTGCGAAAGCTGGATTTGATCGGTCAGGCTATGTCGCAGGCGATCACGGATATCGAGCTATCGCTCGCCCTCGCCGTGCAGATGATGCCGTGAGAAGTGTGAAGTGAAAAGTGTGAAGTGAAAAGCCGCCTTGTTGAAGTTCCAGCAAGGCGGCTTTTTTGAGGTACCGCTGTAGTGAGGCAGAAGTTACACGCCTTCGGCGATTATCACGGAGGCGGTGGCGGACCTCATGCGGATCTCTTTGAGTCTGGCGTATTCCGGGGAATTTAGCCACGTTCTCGCCTGTTCAACACTGCCGAATTCTACCACTACCATGCGGTCGGGTACCCAATCGCCCTCTACGGCCTCAGTGGTACCGCCTCGCACCAGGTATTTGCCGCCGTGAGCCTCAACAGTCGCTGCAATCCCTTCTTGAAACTCAGCGAAGACTGCTTGGTCCGTTATTCCGTTATTCAAAATTACATATCCAGCCATGTTGACTTCTCCTTTCGTATGTTATGTGAGTACCACTAAATGGTAATGCCGATTTTACTATAAGCAAGAATTTAAAGTTTTTGTCAACACCCTTTTTTATGGATATTTGGTGTCGCTCGTATCCTCAATGGGCCCGTCTCTGGTTTGCAACCGCATCCCGGTGTTATTGGCGCGTGTGCTCCAGACTTGCCCCGAGATGGCAGCGTGCTTCCGTAAGGCCGTTAGCAACTGCGCCTTGACTACATCATCTGAGATCTCATCGGCGTCGAAGAATCCGAAGATTGTGGATCCAGTTGACGAAAGGCCACACCCAACAATGCCGGCCACCTCGTTAAACCCGCGTCGAATCGCCTGAAGCGGGGCGAGTTCTGGTCGCTCCCAATGTCGCCGCTTCCAGCCAGTCTCCTGCAGGGCACTCACTGATGATCCAAACGCCGGCAGGTCGAACTCCAGGATCGCGGGCAGGAGTTGCATCAGGATCACATGCGACACCGCTTGAACCTCATTCAGTGGTATCGGTGTGTTAGCGACCATGAATTCAAGTTCTCGCTGGCCCGATAGCCCGCCCAAATCCCGAGGTCTGAACAGGACCACGCCCCAGTGAACTGGAAATTCGTAGCGAAGTAAGAGAGGCGGTTGACGCACATCGCGGGCAAAGCGGCTGGGCGCAAAGAAGTCCTTATCCCGGTCAACGGAGTGGCCGCCGTCCAGTAGCAGACCGCCCCATTGGAATGCACCAATGCCGATGCCCGACGTACCCCCTCGCGTCGATATTTCTGTCAGTTTGGACTGTGACAGGTTCAGTTCGAAGCAGTGATTCAGTGCCGCTAGCAAGGACAGCCTCCACTGGGTACCCGAACCAAGCCCATGATGGGGAGGGATCGTCTCGCGGATAACGACCTGCAAGGCTGGATCAACATCCAGCAACTCGCTGCTGGCTATGAGTTCTCTCATCACGAACTTTCGTAGCCTGGCGTCGCCGCTACGCACGTTGGCGTGTCCGTGGGAGCGGAAGTCGAACACGATTCCCGGTTGTTCCAGCGCAACGCCGAGACCGCCGTCGATGCGACCCAGGTGACCGTTCATGTCAACGAGCGTGAAATGCAAACGCGACGGGGTGCGAATGCGATTGTGAGTGAAGGTTGAGGACATCGGCAGCCTCTGTGGAATTGGCCGAGCAACAATACGAAGCTGTGGTAACGCAGAAGTTATTCGACGATGATAGATTTGATTTTGTGTGTTCTGTCAATACTATCGCGAGCCATCGACTTGTACTGTAATAATGTCTATGCCGTGATATTTTCGGTGGCGCACAGAAGACGCGTAATGCCGCAACAGGCGGAACGATATCTCGCTTTCCTCCGGAACTTCGACCTGTTCGCTCAGGTACGCCAGTTGGTCTTCGATGTTCTCCTCCTCGAAGACCGCCAGGAACTCTATCTCTATTGTCCCGTTGTTGGGACGCGCGAAGAGGATCAACTTCGGCGCATTATCAGTCGCGTAGTTACCCCCCAGCTGTAACAGACTCGACAGTGCCTCCTCACCGGCGGCACGCAGCCGCTCCGTCGAAGCATCATTCCAGCCGATCCTGGAAGCGAGGTCGCGGAGTAATGCGTCAATCCTGGGCAGAGCGGAGATGTCCAACGCGGTCTCCAGGCGTCTGCGCCTCGGGTTGGTCAGCTCTGTGAATGAGGTCATCAGAATCGCAGCCAGAACGCCGGCCGTCATGCCGTTGCCGAGTGACGCGCCCCACGTCTGGCCCAGCAGGTCCAGGAAGATGTTCTGATTCTCCAGGCCCACTCCTATTGAGAGTGCCAGGCCCACCGACAGAGCCTTTCGATGATCGAGACCGTCCTGAAAGACTGTCCTCATACCTTCCACGAAGAGCAGCCCCATTATCATCAACAGGAAAGCTCCCATGACGTGACTGGGAATTGTGAGCAGGATAGTCGCCGCCTTGGGCAAGAACGCCAGTCCGAATAAGATGCCCCCAATAATATATCCAACGCTGCGTGCTGCGACTCCAGTGAGGGTGATGAGCGACACGCAGGAAGGCGAATAGATTATAGTGGGTAGCGTTCCCGCAATTCCGGATAGCAGCGCGCCCAGTCCGTTGGTGTTGAGTGTGCCCTGGACCAGGCGGAAATCGGTCGCCTGTGGCCTGCGTCGCGAAATCTGTTGTATGACAACACTATCGCCACTGGTCTTGATGGCGACTACGAGACTCACAATCACGAACACCGGCAGAAGTGCCCAGAACTCCGCACCCGGTCTCAGGTCGAGCCCCGCCCATACTGCGATATCCGGCAGGTCAAACCAGGGTGCTTCGATTATTCGCCGAGCATCGTACAGTCCGAAGTATGCGGCGACCGCGCAACCCGTTGCGATTCCGATAAGTGGCGACCACAGCCGCCAAATCCCTGAAGCGCGCAGTGCCAGTGCTACGGCGACGATCAATGTCACTGCAGCACTGACTATACCCGCGGCCAGAGGCACCCCTTCGGGTACTTCTTTCAGCCCGTCGAATGCGATTGTCATGACTGTGACTGCTATCAGCATGAGCGCTGTGCCTGAGACGACCGGCGTGATGATGCGCCGCAGCAGCGGGAGCCAGGCGGCCAGCGCGAACTGCATTAGTGACGACACGACGATGAGACTCGCCAGCATGGACAGGTCGCCCTCCTTTAGCGCCAGGATAGAGATCGCTATGAAGTGAGGTCCGGCACCTGTCATGAGCACCTGCCCAGATCCCAGCCGTCCGACCCGACTAGCCTGTAGCGCAGTAATAACGCCACCGATTATAAGCGAGGAAAAGATGGCCCACGATAGGTAGTGATCACTCTGGCCGGCCGCACGGAAGATAATGGTTACAAACAACACCGTGTTGGCCAGAGTAAGCATGACACCCTGAAAGGCGACACCAATCGACACTGAGGGAGGACACCGCTCGTCAGGCTCGTATTGAATGGTTTCATTTTTGTGCGCTATACTCAAAGATAGCTCCCAATTCAAACTAATTCTGCAGGGTCGTTGATACGCGCGCCTTCGGGCGCAGAAACTGAGCCTGCGAGCAGTGGATCGTCGGTTGTTTCCATCCAGGTTTGGAGGCGATGGCGCAGGTCTTTTAACGCGTCCTGATATTTGGGATCAGAGGCGAGATTATTGGTCTCATGGGGGTCAAAAATGAGGTCGTAGAGCTGTTCAGAGGGTTGGTTTTTTTGCCGCCAGCCCTGGGCGAGAAAGTAGGATTTGCTGGGACTGCCGTCGCAGTTGATGTCACCGGGACGCAGTGTGGGATACCAGTGGCGGATGTATTTCCATTTTTTTGTGCGTATGGCGCGTTGCGGGTCGTAATAGCTGTGGTAGTTGATTTCTGCAAAAATTTCATCGTGGATTTCATCTGTTTCTTCGCGGATGAGTGGCAGTATGGATTTGCCTTGCAGCCAGTCTGGATGGTCTATGCCGATTACATCGCACAAGGTGGGGAAGAGGTCAGTTTGTGAGACCATTCCATCGATGACTTTGCCGCCTGAAAAACCCGGTCCGCGCATGATGAGCATGACGCCGATGCCGTGATCGGTGAGGTTGCATTTCATCATGGGAAATGCGATGCCGTGATCTGTGGTGCTGATGACGATGGTGTTGTCTGAGAGCTTGGCACTATCTATGGCGCTGAGGACGCGCCCGACTTCGGTATCGAGGATGCGAACGCAGGTTTTGTATGCGGCGGTGTCGTATCGAGTTTCGGGGGTGTCGGGAAAGGGCGCAGGGGGTATGCAATAGCGCGGGTCGTCTCCGGGACCCGGTTCGGGGAAGCTGCGGTGTGTGACGGTATATCCAACGTCGAGGAAGAAGGGTTTGTCATGGGATCGATTGAGAAATGCAATGGTCGCATCAGAGGTCGCCCGTTGATTTTTCGCTGTGTCGAATATTTCGTCATAACCGATTTCCGAGGGATCGGCTGCTGGGGGACGACCGACGTGCTGAAAACCCGATAGAGCGGTTGTGTAACCCGCTTTTTTGAGCGTGTGAACGAGGTGATGGCTGTAATCGTTGAGCCGAAAACCGCGGTGGGCAAGTCCCAGCATGCCACAACTGTGAGGCCATTGTCCAGTCAGGAGTGCGGCTCGGCTCGGCGAGCAGGTTGGGTTGGCGCAAAATGCTTGGCGAAAGAGAACGCCCTGTTCGGCGAGGCGCTGAAAATTCGGGGTGGGCATGGCATGTCCAAAGGGCTGAATGTAGCGACCCGTGTCGTGAGAGTGGATGTAGAGGATGTTTGGATGGGACATTGCATTCTCCTGTGATTGTTACGTATGGGATAGATATGCTCGAAGGTGTTTGAGGGCGCGGCCATTGTCTATTGCTTCTCGCGTCTGTTGAATTGCATCTTGGGGATCGGCATTGAAACCGAGCAGATAATCTGTGAGGGCTGCATTGAGTACAATGCGGTCGTAAACTGGACCTTTTTCCCCAGAGAGGGCTGCAAGACCGAGTTCGGCAAAGGTCTGCGCATCGACGGTGTTGGGACGTGGGTTTTGTGTGTAGTGAAAGCCGTAAGTGGCGGGATTGATGTCGCAAGCATAAGTTTGATGGGCGCGAAAGCCCTGTGAAAAATTGATGGCGTTGCGCGTTTTATCGGTGGGTTTTCCCAGGCGAAGGGAAAAGTGGCTGGTGCCCTCTTCTCCCTTGATTGCGACTGCAGATGTAAATCCGGTCTCGCGTGCGATTTTCAGAAGGGGGATTTCGTATCCCGAATGGTAATAACCGATGACAATGTGATTGCTTCCAGAACAGGTGAAGATTTGCTGCGCTTTTTCTGTGGCAGACCACGGGGGGCGTTTGCCAATGTGGGCGCGAAGGTCGCGGGCTGCATAGGCCGCTGGCGCATATTCGCGCTGGCTGATGTAGGCAAAGCCAATCTCGGGATTTTCGAGTCGTTCTGCTGCTTCTGAAAGCGACAGATTGGTGCGGGCATTGAGGGCGTTGAGGATCTGTTCGTCGGTTACACCCCATTTGGGCGGCATGGCATCTACACCGTGAAGCACGGTGGGGCGACCGAGAGCTGCGCGCAGTGCTGCGACAAAAAGGGTGGGTTTGAAGTAGCGGGTTGAGCCATTGTAGGGTTGACCAAAGTGGGTGAGGTTATTCACCTTTACTGCGTGGGCGCGTTCGGGCGCAAAGGTCGAGTGGAGGTATCCGCGCACCTCGTCGTAGGATTCGAGGTTCATGCGCTGGCCTATCAGTGCGGCACCTTTGAAGCTGGCGCGAATGCTTTCGGTGAGAATGGCTTCGCACATAAGGCGCGTTTGGTCGTAGGTGAGATGACCACCGGCGAGAATGGTTTTTAGAGAGGCAATGATGGTTTGCTCGTCGGGTGATTCTGCGGGACAGTGATCTTTAAGGCCGAAGATATATTGCAGATCCGGTGAGAGGTGGGTTTGTAGATGGGGGGTATATTGTTCAAAGGCGTTGATTTCTGCCTGGCTCCAGGTTGTTTTGGGCGGGTAACTGCGCCGCAGACGCATGGCGGCAAAGAAGGATCCCATCTGGATATCGGAGACCGGATGATGCGCTTTGTTTTGCAGGGTATTGATGATGGCATCCAGTACGGGCTGCGGCTGTGGATCGCTGGATTTGTTGCCCAGCGGACGAGATTGCGTGGGGCCTGTACACACGCGCGCCTGAGCTTCGAGGACGAGGGGATTGGGATCAAATAGTGGCATAGGATGAAAAGTATTGTGAGGCTACAGTGTTGTCAAGCGATTGAAAAGGATAAAGTCACAGAGGGTGTAAAAGTGCTATACATCCCTCCAATTTGTTTGTATTATGTTTCCCATTAGTCTCACTCTGTGTTTCGTTGGAGAGTATAAATCAGAAACTGAGGAATTTTCCAATGTTTTTCAGGTGTTCTCGTTTCGCTTTTCTGATGGGACTGTTTCTGTCCCGTGATGCATTTGCACAGGAAGCTTTGGCTGGCGAGTCGTCTGGCGCGATACAGATGGTTATTGACGTATTGAATGCAGGCTTAGGTGCGATAACTAATTTTCTATCTTCGATTATATTTTTTGATTTTGGCCTGGGTATTCCGCTCGTTATTATTGTGCTCGTAGGTGGTGGCCTTTATTACTCTTTTTATTGTCGCTGGATCTCTCTGCGCGGAATGAAACATTCGATTGATGTGATTCGCGGAGGGTATGATAATCCGGATCATCCCGGTGAGATTTCGCATTTTAAAGCCCTGACCAGTGCGTTGTCTGCCACTGTGGGGCAGGGGAATATCGCGGGTGTAGCGATTGCTGTGAGTGCCGGTGGTCCCGGTGCTGTTTTCTGGATGATTGTCACGGCTTTTTTTGGTATGGCGTCCAAGTTTGTATCCTGTACTCTGGCGGTGATGTACAGAAGAATCCATCCCGATGGGCGCGTGTCGGGTGGGCCAATGTACTATCTGGAACAGGGCTTAAAAGAAAAAGGCCTTGGGATTTTGGGGCGCGTGATGGCTGTGTTTTTTGCCGTGTTGACAGTTGGCGGTTCTCTGGGTATTGGCAATATGTTTCAGGTGAATCAGACAGTTGAAATGCTCGGTACTGTATTCGAGGGATTTAAGACCTATAACTGGGTTGTCGGGATTTTAATGGCGGGGGTAGTGGGCATTGTCATTAGTGGAGGTATCAAGCGCATTGGCACTGTCACAGCGAGCATTGTACCCTTCATGTGTGGGTTGTACGTGCTCACATCCTTTCTCATTATTCTCGCGCGTATTACCGAATTGCCCAATCTGATTGTGAATATCATTTCCCAGGCGTTTATACCTGAAGCCATATATGGTGGCTTCATGGGATCCCTGGTTCAAGGGGTACGCAGGGCGGCTTTTTCCAACGAAGCGGGGTTGGGTTCTGCGGCATTTGCCCACGCGGCAGCCAAAACCGATGAACCCGTGCGTCAGGGGATAGTGGCGATGATTGGACCATTTATTGACACCGTTATTATATGTTTAATGACGGCATTGGTTTGTATGATTACGGGTGCGTATCAGTTGCCCGAATTTCAAGGGCAAAGTGGGTATCTCGTGGGAATCCAGATGACATCTGTGGCATTTGATTCGTTTGCGCCCGGGTCGCGTTATGTCATCGCAATTGTGGCAATGTTCTTTGCATATACGACGGTGATCGCGTGGGCATATTACGGCGAGCGAGCGTGGGAATATCTTTTTGGATTGCGATCTACTCTGACGTATCGAATTGTTTTTTTGTGCTTTGTATTTATCGGGTCTGTCACCGCGCTAAAGAGTGTGGTCGATTTTTCCGACGCGATGATTTTTGCAATGGCGTTTCCGAATATTGTCGGCTGTATTATCATGAGTCCACAGATCAAAGACAGGCTCAACGAATACTGGGGGCGTTACAAGGCGGGTGAGATAAAGGCGTATCCGAGGAACGTATATTGATAACTTTAAGACGGGTTGACCATCACAGGTGAACCCGTCTTGTGTGTACTAAAAAGGTGAAAGACGAGATAATATGTTACTTTACAACTTGTCGTGTACTATGAAATAAGAGTTAAAAAAAGATTTGACTTTCGCATAGACAAGTAATATTTTAGCTGAACTTCTCAATTCCCTGCAAGAATACATCTCGCTATGGGGCGCAATGGCTCTTGACCGAATTGAGTGCATTTGTTTTTTGCACGCGACGTGCGACAAGAGCTTCCGTAGATAATTTTCACACATCAGGATACAGGTCCATGGAGATTAAAACCCAAAAAGAAAATGGCATTTTAATCGCGAACGTGAATGGCCGGGTTGATAGTGCCAATGCCCGCGAGTTCGAAAATGTATTAAGCTCTGCAATCAGTGACGACGATACATGCGTGGTCGTAGATTTTGGGGGGCTTTCTTACATTAGTAGCTCGGGCCTGCGGGTCATTTTGCTGGTTGCCAAGTCACTCCGGAATCGCAATGCGGAATTCGCGCTTTGCTCGCTTTCTGGTCCCATCGGAGAGGTCTTCAAAATCAGCGGATTTGACAAGATCATTTCGATCTACGACTCACAGGCAGAGGCTTGCGCTGCACTGGGCGGATAACCTGCTGTCGCGTGTGCTCTCAAGCCATAGATGAGAGTTTGGCGTGTTTTATTTAACATTATTACACGGACCGGACCCGCCATGCTTACTGTGTGCTTCCCTCAATCGGGTTACAGGCGTTCTCGAACTCATACGCCGATCCGATTTCCTGTGTATCTGGTCTATAGATCACTTTCCAGGGTATTTCTCATGCCCTGTATATCCGCTTTCAAAACCTCCCGAATAACAGCCAACCTTCTGCAATTCAGTAACCGGTGTCGTGCAGTTTGTCATTACACAATGACGGACCTGGCATTTGTCCATGTATTGTATTCTCCCCGTAGGTCCTCTCCCTTACAACGCAGCAGAGTAAGTAACAGGGACAGGCCCATGAAGCGAGGACTTTTGCTATCGCAATGATTGTGTTCCGATCAAAGAGTGCTTAACATCAGTATAAGTAAGACACCATTAATATAAGAGGCGCGTATATGAAAAAGGCGCAATACAAAATACTCGTGGTTGATGATGAACCCGATCTCGAACATCTCGTGAGGCAGCGCATGCGGCGCGATGTTCGCGCCGGACACTACGAATTCGTCTTTGCTTACAACGGCGTTGAGGCTCTCGAGGTGCTGAACGCGGATCCGGATATCGATATGGTGCTTTCGGACATTAATATGCCGCGGATGGATGGTCTCACGTTGCTCGAACAGATGTCGGAAGTTGATCCCGACCTCCGCGCTGTCATTGTCTCGGCTTATGGCGATATGAAAAACATCCGTACGGCCATGAATCGAGGGGCGTTTGACTTTGTTACCAAGCCCATTGATTTTCAGGATTTGAGGGTCACAATTGAGCGCACTCTGGAACACCTGAAGCTTTGGCGCGAGGCTGTGGCTTCGCGGGATAAGCTGGTGGCACTGCAAAACGAGCTTCGCGTTGCCCATGATATGCAGCAGTCTATTCTGCCGAAGACCTTTCCCGACAAACCTGGCTACCAGCTATTTGGAAGCATGGAGCCTGCACGCCAGGTGGGAGGTGACTTTTTTGATATTATCAATCTGGAAAACGACCGCATCGGCCTGGCAATTGCCGATGTCTCCGACAAGGGCGTACCGGCTGCTCTATTCATGATGTCCAGTCGCACGTTGATGAAAGGGGCTGCAATTGGCAAATCGAACCCGACCGATGTGCTGACCGAGGTCAATCATCTCCTGCAGGAAGACAACGACGCAGCGATGTTTGTCACCGTGTTTTATGCCGAATACAATCCGGCGGATGGGTCGCTATCGTACGCCAATGGGGGGCACAATCCCCCGGTCATCGTCCACGCAGATGGCAGCTCGACTGTGCTCCCCCAGACCAACGGAATTGCTCTGGGTATTTTGCCAGACATCGAATACGAACAAAACTCAGTCACTCTATCGCCCGGCGATACCCTCGTGCTCTACACAGATGGCATTACCGAAGCCATGAATGCCCAGAATGAGGAGTTTGAGATGGAGCGTTTGCTTACAGTATTGTCCGGGGCGAGTTCGCAGGATGTCCGCGAAATGAATCAGGCGATCTTTCAAGCTGTGCAGGCATTTGCAGGTGATATGCCCCAGTTCGACGATATGACCTGTATGACACTTTTTTGCAGAGAGATAGGGACATGAAGGTGAAACGTTCTCTATGTATTGCGTCGGATCTCAGCGAGTTGGAGCGGCTTCACGATGCCGTGGCAGAACTCGGCGAGGCGGGAGATTGGCCTCCCGATCTCGTGTACCAGGTTGATCTCGTTCTCGAGGAATTGATCGTCAATACTGTGAACTACGGGTACGACGACGATGCACGCCACGAGATTGAGGTCACGCTGACCTCGGATGAGGATGTCTTTACAGTTGAGATTATAGACGACGGGCATGCCTTCAATCCACTGAGTGACGCTCCCGAACCAGACCTGGACGCAGGGATAGAAGATCGGCCGATAGGGGGGCTTGGCATCCATCTGATGCGCGTTATGATGGACGATGTACACTATCGCCGCGAGGAGAATAAGAACCACCTTACTCTGATCAAGCGGAGGAATGGATGAGCAGCACGCGCTACAGTTGTGCGGTTTTACTGCTCGTTTTGCTGATTGTGGAAATCCGCGCAGAAGAATCTGGAATCTCTGATGAGCGCATCCTTTTTGGGCAGTCCGCCGCCTTTAGCGGTCCCGCTCAAGAACTGGGCAAGAACATGCGGATCGGAATTGAGGCAGCGTTTCAGGAGGCTAACGCGCGGGGCGGTGTGCATGGTCGGCAGCTCATGTTATTGTCTCTCGATGACGCATACGAACCCGAAGCTGCTATCGCCAATACCCGTCGCCTGATTGAACAGGAAGGGGTTTTCGCGCTGATTGGTGCTGTCGGCACGCCTACATCGCTCTCTGCCACCCCTGTGGCCGCAGCAGCTGACGTCCCCTACATCGCCCCCTTTACCGGTGCTGCCTTCCTGCGTGAAGCCAGGTGGCAAAACGTGATTAACCTGCGGGCGTCTTATAACCAGGAGACCGAGGCTATGGTCGCTCGCTTGACCACAGACCTGGGTATTAAACGCATTGCCGTTATGTACCAGGATGACTCTTTTGGTCGGGCGGGTTATCGCGGCGTGCGGCAGGCACTTGAGCGGCGTAGCATGGAACCTGTGGCAATAGGGGTGTACCCGCGCAATACCACGGCGGTGAAGACGGGTCTGCTCAACCTGCATAGTGCAAACCCCGATGCAGTCATCCTGATAGGGGCCTACCAGCCGGTAGCAACGCTGATTGCCTGGGCGCGACACATAGGGTTGGATCCCGTATTCATGACCATCTCCTTTGTGGGCAGCAATGCGTTGGCCGGGGAACTCGGTCGCAGTGGTGCTGGGGTCTTTGTCACGCAGGTCGTACCTTTTCCAACAGATAACACTCTACCCGTTGGTATTGCCTATCGCCGTGCCCTAACGGCCCACGCCCCCGAAGCGACTCCCGGCTTTGTCTCCTACGAAGGCTATTTGGCGGGGCGATTGGCTATCGCCGCTCTCGAACGCTGTGGGGGAGAGGTTAACCGCACCCGGTTTCTCAACAGTTTGCGCGGTGCGGATGCTATTGATCTGGACGGCTTTGAACTTCGCTATGACGCAAATGACAATCAGGGTTCAGACGCTGTTTTTCTCACCGTGATTGGCACAGATGGCAGTTATCGCTCGATCCAAACTCTGCGGGACGCAATAAAGCCATGATTGACATAATAAAACACCTGCTTGAAGGCCGCTACCGAATCTCGACGCAACTCTATTTGGGTATTGGCGGTGCTGTTGTCCTCACTATGGGGGCGAGTCTGGTTGGCTGGTTTTCCTTCAACAGCGTGGGTGACGCGCAAAGTCGCGTGAATGAAGGCAGTGTGCCTGGAATGGCAGCCGCATTTGGAGTCGCTCAACAAAGCGGTGCCATTGTAGCCGCAGCCCCGCGTCTCATCGCTGCGGCAACGCCGGAGACATTTGATCAGGTTATTGCCGAGATCGCCACAGAGCGAAACACTTTTGAAGCGCAGTTGGCGGCTCTGACGCAGCAGGGTGAAGAAGAGGAACGCTTCAGTCGCATTCGCGCCCAGGGTGGTACTCTGATCTCAAATATCGAAGAAATTGAATGCTCCATGGCGGAGCTTTTTGTGCTGCAAGCGCGGAGTGAAGCCCTGCGTGCGGAACTCGCCGAATTGCGCAATGAACTGGTTGGCGTTCTGGTTCCGCTTATTGACGACCAGTTGTTCTACGCTATGACGGGGTATCGCAATCTCGACGAAGCACCCGCGTCGCCTGCACAGCACTTATCAAAAAAAGAGTTCGACCACTATCGCCATCTGGCTGCATTACAAGCAGACGCCACCACAGCAATCCAGCTTCTGTCGAGTGCTTTCAATCTTTCAGATGCGCCCTTGATTGAGCCATTGCGGGAGCGATTTGAGGCTGCTAAAGATAGGATTGAATGGAGTTTGTCGGCACTCGGAATGGCCCGTGCGCGCAGTCAGATCGCTCCGATATGTGCCCGCCTGTACCAGTTGGGGCTGGGGGAAGAAGGGGGCTTCGACCTGCGTACACGAGAACTCGAACTCGCCGGTCATCAGCGGGACCTGCTCGCACGCAATCAGTCTCTTGCCCTCGATCTGGTCGCCGAAGCCGAGGGGCTGGTAAATGCTGCCCGCATAAGTGCGAAGGAAGCTACCCACGCTTCCACACTGGCCATCGGCACCGGGCGCAGTCTTTTGTTGGTTTTGAATGTGATCAGCATTACTGGCGCGTTGCTGATCGCCTATTTATTCGTGGGACGAATGCTATTGCCCCGTCTCGAGCGACTATCCGCGCGGATGCGCGGCATGGCTGACGGCGACCTGGAGGGCAAGGTCGATATCGGCGGGAACGACGAGGTGGCAGACATGGCCGCAGCCCTTGAAGTCTTTCGCCGCCATGCCCTGGAGGTGCAGCGCCTGAATCTGGTGGAAAAACTGGCAGAAGAGTTGCAATCTAAGAACGAAGAACTCGAAAAAGTGCTGGACGACTTGCGTGTGGCGCAGGACCAGATCGTCATGCGCGAGAAATTGGCCTCGCTCGGCGAACTCACTGCAGGTGTAGCGCACGAGATCAAGAATCCGCTGAATTTTGTGAAGAACTTTTCAGAATCGTCGGAAGAGCTAATGGAGGAATTGGTGGAGGTACTGGACGAAAGTCCCGGAGCACTGAGCGAGGAGCAGCGCGAATTGGTTGACGAGATATGCCAGGACCTCACCGACAACATGGGGCGTATCCTCCAACACGGCAACCGCGCTGACCGCATTGTTCACGATATGCTCATGATGGGGCGCGGCTCTGGTGAGAGACAGTCCATTGAAATTAATAATCTGCTCGATGAACACGCCCGCCTTGCCTATCACAGCGCACGGGCGACTGACGCGGACTTCAACTTGACTATTGAGACGGATTTCGACCCGAATGTGGGACAAATTGAGGCTGTTCCGCAGGATCTGGGGCGCGTCTTCCTCAACATGGTAGGCAATGCCTGTTACGCTACCGACGAGAAAAGGCGTGCTATTGAAGCAGATGATGGCGAGACTTTTTTCCCGACCCTGTCGCTGAGCACCAGGCGCATGGATGATCGGATAGAGGTGAGCATACGGGATAACGGGAATGGGATTCCACCCGAGGTTGTCGATAAAATTTTTAATCCTTTTTTTACCACCAAACCGACAGACAAGGGCACGGGTCTTGGCCTTGCCCTTTCCAACGATATTGTGCGCGAACACGGGGGAAATATCCGGGTTGTATCCGAACCCGGTGAATTCACCGAGATGATAGTAGAATTGCCTTTGGTGCCGCCCGCGGTGACGACTGAAGAGGTAGCGAGATAGAAGGGCGTGGAGGCACTGTCTCATTACTATGGGAGGAGTGGCTATGCAGACGTTCTTGAAAACCTTTATTTATCACCGGTTCACCAACCGGGTGGGAAAAGCACTCGCGGTGCTCGGTTTGCTTGCGTGTGCTACAACCGCCGCGCATGCAGCGGTTGACGAGGAAACCCTGTTCGTCTTCAATACTTTTTCATTCCTTATTTGGGGCGCTCTGGTGATGTGGATGTGCGCGGGATTTACCATGCTCGAGTCTGGATCTGTGCGCACGAAGAATGCCTCCATGATCTGCCTGAAGAATATTGGCATCTATTCCATTGCCGGGCTTGCCTACTATTTCATCGGCTATAATCTCATGTACGTCGATGTGGAGAGTGTGATTGGGTCATTTAAATTCTTATACGGACCGTCTGGCGATGAACTTGCTCTGCTGGCGGCGGAAAATGATGCTGCAAAGGCGGCCGCAACGGCGGCAGTAGTTAAGAACGGCTATTCCACTATGTCGGACTGGTTTTTCCAGATGGTCTTTGTTGCGACCACCGCTTCTATTGTCTCTGGAGCTCTGGCTGAACGAGTCAGGTTGTGGTCCTTTTTCCTTTTTATTCTGGTGATGACAGCGGTTATCTATCCCATCGTCGGTGCGTGGACATGGGGCGAGGGATGGCTAAGTGCGATGGGTTTCAAGGATTTTGCTGGATCGACCATCGTGCATAGCACCGGTGGCTGGGCGGCTCTTGCTGGTGCGATAGTCGTTGGGCCGAGGTTGGGTAAATTCCGCAGCGATGGTACGGTCAAATCCACGCCACCATCCAATATTCTTGTGGTGACGCTGGGTGTCTTCATCTTGTGGTTAGGCTGGTTTGGCTTCAACGGTGGATCGCAACTGGCATTGGGAAGCGCGCTTGACGCGGTCGCGATGAGTCATGTACTGGTCAATACCAATCTGGCGGCCGCAGCCGGTGTTATGGCAGCTCTTTTAGTTTCTCGACCGATCCTGGGGCGCATAGATCTGTTTGCAGGGCTGAATGGCGCAATCGCCGGTCTGGTCTCGATTACCGCCGGACCTGATATTGTTGCTCATTACTGGTCGGTCATTATTGGTGCTATTGGCGCAGTTGTGTGTACTGCCGGAATCAAGTTGCTGGAGAAGGTCAAGCTGGATGATGTGGTTGGGGCGATACCGGCTCACCTGTTCGCTGGCATCTGGGGCACCATAGCGGTCTGCATTGTTGGCGGCGGCAACTTAGGCGTGCAATTGATCGGCATCGTAGCGATTGGCGCATTCGTGTTTGTGACCTCGTGGGTTTTGTGGCGCGTGATTGATATGATGTTGAGTGCGCGCGTGTCGCGCCAGGTCGAACAATTGGGTCAGGATGTCGGGGAATTGGGAATTGACGCCTATCCCGAATTTGTGCTTATGCCAGAAGAAGATGATGAGGAATAAGCGTCGGCAAGAATCTTCTGCATATCCCCGGGGGGTTGTGCTCTAAACGCCATTTCTTTTTTTGTTACGGGATGCACAAATGTCAATTGAGTCGCGTGGAGCATCTGTCGATTTGTTTGTGCGAGCAGGTGGGTTGCTCTCCTGCGAAACAGGGGGGCAATCCCAGACAGCCGATCCTCGCGTCCGCCGTATAGCGGGTCACCAAATACAGGGCGATTGAGGTGCGTTAGATGCACTCTGATCTGGTGGGTACGTCCGGTCTCCAGCGCGAGAGATAGCAAAGAGAGAAAATCGTAACGCGCTCTTATTTTCCAGCGCGTTGCTGCATATCTCCCATTCTGAGAAACGGCCATTCGCTTTCGATTTTTTAGATGCCTTCCAATTGGTGCTTCTATGCGCCCCTCATCCGCTTCAAAGCCCCCCCATATCAACGCGAGATAACGCCGCTCCATTGCACGGGCTTCCAACTGGGCAGCCAATCCGCGATGCCCTTCATCACTTTTGGCGACGACCATCAGCCCCGATGTGTCTTTGTCCAGCCGATGTACAATACCCGGTCGTAAAACCCCGTTGATACCCGACAAATGCGTGCAATGTGACAGGAGGGCATTGACGAGTGTTCCCGATGTCACTCTTCCCGCTGGATGTACAATCATACCCGCAGGTTTGTCGAGCACCAGCACATGGTCATCCTCAAAAAAAATATCCAGAGGAATATCCTCTGGATTAATTGTACTATCTATTGGAGGGGGTATATCTATTGTGATGCTATCGCCAACCACCAGCCGATAGCTCGACCGCGTCGTCTTTCCATTGATGCATACAGCACCCTCGACAATCAATTTTTGAAGGCGTGAACGCGAAAATTCTGGGCGTTGGTCGGTCAAATAGCGGTCCAGACGCTGGCCTTCATGTTGGGGCAGAATTTTTAGATGAATCACGGTTGTACACCGTCTTACGGTGTTTAGATGTGATGCCAAAAGCAAAAATTAAAAGGGCGGTTCCCACACTGACGCAGGTATCCGCGAGGTTAAAAACCCACCACCGCGCAGTTCCAATGCCAAAATCGAGAAAATCAATTACGACGCCAAATCGCACGCGGTCGATGATATTGCCAATTGCACCTCCCAGTACCAGAGTCAAACCAATGGCTGCGAGACGGTCTTCTGGAGAGATCCGCCACAGTAACCCACCAACCACTATGAGTGCCACACAAGCCAGTAACAGGTGCAGGTATGGGTTGCCCAATCGGATGCCGAATACTGCACCCGGATTGTGAATGTAGGTCAGCTTAAAAAACGATCCCAATACCGGTACAGATTCTCCCAAGGTCATGGTTTGCAACACCCACCATTTGGTGAATTGATCCAGCATCAGTGCCACACCTGTAATCCATAAAAATCTCACAAGTACACCTCATGCCGATTTGTTTTGTTTTTCTTTACAAGGAACGCAAACTTCCGTGGTCGGCACCGCTTCCAGTCTTTCTCTTGGGATGGGAGTTCCACACGCTCGACACGTGCCAAATTCGCGTTTTTTGATGCGCGCTAAAGCGGCTTCAATTTGGTCCAGATAAGCACCGTCGCGTGCTGCAAATAGAAAAGCCTTTTCGCGTTCCATGGTCGAATTGCCCAAATCGGGCATGTGATCTGAATACGTCAGGTCGCCCGACGATTCTGCCGAGGTGATCTGCATGGAATGGCTCTGCAAAGTGCCCAGGTCTTTAACGATAGAGGTGCGTTTGGTCTCTAAAAGATTTCTGAAATACTCCAGATCACGGTTTGTCATTTTAATCCTTTCTATCCACAGCTTCCCGAATTTGACGCGCGTTTTCTTCGATTAGCGCGCGTTGTTCCGGCCAGAAAAACACAGGGAGTGGATCGAGTGGCACCCAGGACATGCTTTCGTGGTGCGTTGTGTCGGTTGGCACGGCATCAATCTGCTCGGTCGAATACAAAAAATAATGTGTTATTTTCCACTCTTTCTTGTGGAAATCAAGTCGTTCTTTTGTACCGAGTTTTTCCACGAGTTGCAGTTTTGATACCCCAACTTCTTCTTCGATCTCTCGTCGGGCAGCACATTCGATTTTCTCGCCCGCTTCAATGTGTCCTTTGGGCAACACATAGTCGGTGTGCCCTCTTTCGCTGGCCAGAGCCAGCAATATCTGATGGCCATCCCAACGCACCACCACACCGCCCGCAGCGTGACGTTCTCGCAACCCTTTGGGGCGTCTGTACCAGCTATCGTCGATCATAAAAGTTATTGTAGATGTGGGTTTGAAACCCACATCTACGTCAGGTCCAGTACTTGTCGTATAAAAGACTGAGACGTTCTTTTGCCGCGCTGGAAATAGCATCTGGCGATGTAATAATCGCAAATTGTGCGGCATTGAGACAATCGCAATCCGATGTTCTGGGCAACTGTGCAGCCAATGTGCATACAATTTGATTTGCGTGTTCGGCATTGGCTTTTAACACAGCGACCACAGCTTCGACCGACACATCTTCTTCGGCTTCATGCCAGCAATCGTAATCGGTGCCAGTAGCCAGCATCGCATAACACATTTCGGCCTCGCGCGCGAGCTTGGCTTCGGGCAAAGCCGTCATCCCGATCACGGTCGCATTGACTTCTCGGCGGTAAAAATGGGACTCTGCGCGCGTGGAGAACTGCGGTCCCTCCATACAGATATACGTTCCGCCATCGTGGGTGGTCACTCCGGAATTTTTTGCAGCAGCCAACAGCAAATCGCGCAATTCGCCGCAAAAAGGATCGGCAAAAGCCACATGTCCGGCGATGCCCCCGCCAAAAAATGTGCTCGCACGGATGCCGCGGGTGCGATCAAAAATTTGATCGGGCACTACCATATCACCCGGTTTTATGGTTTCCTGCATAATTCCCACAGCACTTATCGCCAACAGATGCGTCACGCCCATCTGTTTCATGGCATATACATTGGCGCGATAGGGCACTTCAGAAGGCAACAGCACATGCCCGCGTCCATGACGGGGCAAAAAATATACCGATTGGTCGCTTATACGCGTTTCGACAACTGCATCTGAGGGCGCGCCAAAAGGTGTGGCAAGGCGATGTTCGGCTACGATTTCCACACCTTCCATGTGATAAACACCAGATCCGCCCATAACACCCAGTCGAACAATCTGTTCAGGCATCTTCATCGTCCTGATCTGTGGCTTCATCTTCTACTTTCGGGATATCCTCTTGCACCACATCGAAGGTTATCACTTTCAATTGGTCTAAAAAATCAGTCTGAACCTGTATCAGAGCTTTAAATCTGGACAAGAACATATCGCGTTGATTTTGTAACTCCACAATCTCTGTGCGGATCTCATGCACCTGCGTGCGCGCTTTTTCAATGGCCCGATTGCTGCGGATCTCTGCTTCTTTCACAATCAGCCGCGCTTCTTTTTGTCCATTTTCCTTGACTTCCTCAGCCGTTTGTTGGGCAGTTCTGAGCATCTCCTGGAGGGTTTGCTCTATTGACCGATAGTGATGCACTTCTGATTGCAACGCATTGAGATGTTCTTTTAGTTCGATATTTTCGGCGCCGAGATGTTCGACTTCTGTAGCCAGCATGTCGAGAAATGCCTGCACTTCCTCTTGATCATAACCGCGAAAAGACTTCTTAAAAATCTGCTTGCGAATATCCAGTGGTGTGATGTTCACATTTCCCCTCCCCTAAGGGCTATAACTCAAATACACTTTGAATGGCACTTTGAACAACCTGCAGAAGTAAAATTAACAAAATGGGCGACAAATCGAACATGCCCAGTGGAGGAACGATCTGTCGAAAAGGTCCCATAATGGGCTCAGTCAAGCTATAAAGGGTCCACATAAATCTGCCCCCGCGCACAAAGGGCAACCACGAAAATACGATACGCGCGATAATTAAAACCAGCAAAACCGCAACGGCTCCATAGAGCAACCATCCGATGATATGCAGGATTTCGCCAGAAGAAATACCGTGTAACAATCCTATAAGTGAACGCAGCACATCGTTGGTCAACCACTTAAAAAAAAATGCCCCGATCAATGTCGCAATCACCAGAATCAACGGTGCCGCAGCGGTATTTCCAGGCATGTGTTGCGCAATGGGCCACACGAGCGGATCGGTTATGCGCCGAACATAATATTGAGACCAGCCAAAAGAACTCATACGCACCAAAATAGCGCGTAATAGCAATAACGTCACCATGCCGATTACCAATGCAACAAGCATCCAGTCAATGGCTTGTTGTATTAAAATAATCGCCTGAGCAACCACATCAACCATAGTCTATACCGCCCGCTGGCCAAAAATCGCCGTGCCCACGCGAACCATTGTCGCGCCTTCTTCAATTGCGACTTCAAAGTCGCTGGTCATCCCCATAGACAGGGCAGATACATGGGGCTTGTGAATTGCAATGCGGTCCCTGATTTGTCGCAATAAGACAAAATTTGGTCGCGCTGTTTCGGGGTCTGGATCAAATGCGCCAATTGTCATCAGCCCTGTCACCGAAACGCCCTGCAGGTCATCGACCTGCGCGACCAGATCCAATGCCGCGTTGGGCGATATGCCGAACTTCGATGTTTCGCCCGATGTATTTACCTGTACTAATACGCGAGTTGGGGTGTTTCTCCGCACGGCGCACCGGCTGATCTCTTTCGCCAGGCGCAATGTGTCAACCGAGTGAATCAGGTCGAATAAAGGCAACGCCTGTTTGACTTTGTTGCGCTGTAGGTGTCCAACCAAATGCCATGATACCACGCCGTCCACCTCTGGGACCTTGTGCTGTGCCTCTTGTACGCGACTTTCACCTAAAACCCATGTTCCCGCATCTACGACCTGTTGCACGACATCGGCAGGCCAGGTCTTTGTTACAACAATCAATTTAACCGCATCTGCCGACTGCCCGGACCGATGGATAGCCCTATCTATGCGGTCCTGGACGCGCTTTAAGTTCTCAGCAATTGCCGACATAGGTTTCGGTCTCAAGTGAAATATAGATTTCCTAATTTATGTAAAAAACAGTGTAATGGCAACAAAAACGGCTTGGAATACTGAGGTGAGCCGCACGAGGTTTTTTGCCATATAGGCCAAAAAATCGTTGACCTTATACAGGGGATATATGTATCGTAGAGCGCAGTGTAAGGGTCCTTTCTCTCTTTCAAATCTGGAGCTATTCTTATGCCGCGAAATGGTTATGGACACATGGTGCTGGATGATTATGTTGCGCGCGTGCGGGCTGTAAATGCCGATCGCGCAAAACGCCTATCATCTATCCGCAGTAAAAAAGAAGCTTTCGCATACCGCGATGAAGTGCGCGAGGCGATTGACAAAGCCTATCGCCCCTGGCCGAGTAAAACACCGCTCAATGCGCGTGTCGTCGGTACAATTGAACGCCGCCATTACCGCATTGAAAAAATCCTTTTTGAGAGCCGTCCGGGGTGTTTGGTCACTGCCCACCTTTACGTGCCCAGCAACCTCGACGGGCCAGCACCTGGTATTATTGGCTCTTGCGGTCATGCTGCCGATGGCAAAAATGCACCGCTTTATCAGGCATTTTGTCAGCGTCTGGCGCGCAATGGTTTTGTCGTCTTGATCTACGACCCCTTCAATCAGGGCGAGCGCGATCAATATTATGCCCTGCACAGCCGCGAGAGTGTGCGGTCGTCAACACATGCCCACAATATGATGGGCAAACAACTCGAACTCGTGGGCGAGTGGTTTGGCGCGTGGCGCGCATGGGATGGTATCCGCGCACTCGACTATTTGCTTACCCGTCCCGAAGTCGATCCCGCGCACATCGGGCTTACGGGCAATTCGGGCGGCGGTACTATGACCAGTTGGATCTGGCCGGTGGAAGCGCGTTTTACTATGGCTGCCCCCAGTTGCTTTGTCACTACGTTTGCCGCCAATCTCGAAAATGAATTGCCCGCCGATTCGGAACAGTATCCGCCAGGTGTGATTGGCGCGGGCCTGGATATGGCTGATTTTTTTATTGCCCGAGCACCTGCTCCCGTCATTTTGCTCGGGCAAGCCTATTGCTTTTTTGACCGACGCGGTCTCAAACAAGCCTATTCTGAAATCCGTCGTTTCTACGATATCATTGGCGCGCCAACCAATGCGACTGATATTTTTATCGGGTCAGAAGGCCACGGATTTTTCCGCGATAATCAGGAAGCTATGGTGCAATTTTTTGCAACACATGCGGGCATTCAGGAGGTTACCCGTTTGGAAGAGACCGAAGACTTGAGCGATGTCTTAAATGTCACCCCAAAAGGCGAGGTTGTGCCCGAAGGGGCTACGCCCATTTACGATCTGATTGCCCAAAACGCAGATGTTCTTGCATCAAAACGCAAAAAGTTGGGTAAGGATGAACTCATCCGTTGTGTGCAGAGTACGCTCAATTTGTCTGACAACCGCGACCTGCCCCACCACCGCTGGTTGCGCAGCACGACGGAAGATGGTGTTCGCCTGGCGCGGTATGCGATTGAAACCGAGGGCAATATTCGCGCTATTATGCGGAAGCGTCTGTCCAATCCTTCTTATTCGCATACGCTCGATGTCGAGCGCGAGGTTCATCTCTATTTGCCACATGTTTCTGCGGAAGAAGATTTGATAGAAGATCCTTTTGCAAAAAGGCTGAAAGAACAGCATCCGCTCTATGCTCTCGATGTGCGCGGTCTGGGAGAATCACTTGCCGATGATGAACGCGACTTTTTTCACCCTTATGGCAACGACTATATGTGCAATGGATATGGCCTGATGCTCGGTCAGAGCTTTCTCGGACGGCGGATTCACGATGTGTTATCCACACTCGACCTGCTGGCTTATGAAGGTGCGGAAAAAATCCATCTTTACGGTCGCGGACAGGGTGCAATTCACGCGCTATTTGCCGGATTTCTGCATTCTGCAGTGACGACTGTTACGCTGAAAAACTATCCACAGTCCTATCAGGTCTGGACACAAACGCCCCTGGTCAGTTGGCCTGCTGCCAATATCCCTCGGGGCGTTCTCACATCTTATGATCTGCCCGATTTGATGCACGCTTTGGACAAAAAACTCGCGCTCATACAGCCCTGGGGAGCGGATATGTCGGAAGTGGAAAGTGAGAAGTAGGAAGTGTGAAGGAGTTCATCCTTCCAGCCGCTCGCGCAAATGGGCTTCCATTGCCACAAATTGTGGGTCAGCGCGCAAGGTGTTTTCCCGAGGGTGGGGAAAGTTAACGCTCAGGTCTTCCGCGATTTTGCCGGGTCTGGCAGACATTACCACAACGCGGTCGGAGAGGAGCAATGCTTCGGAGATGCTGTGGGTGATAAATAAGACAGCAGCACCTGTTGCCTGCCATATTCGCAATAGTTCAATTTGCATCTTTTCCCGCGTCATTTCGTCCAGTGCCCCAAAAGGCTCGTCCATAAGCAAAACGGATGGGCGGAAGGTCAAGACTCTGGCTATGGCGACCCGCGATTGCATGCCGCCCGATAGTTCGCGCGGATACGCCTGCTCAAATCCAGCCAATCCAACAATGTCGATCATCTCAGAGACCCGGCTTAAAACTTCTGCGTCTCCAAAGACCTCGGCGGGTAGGCGCACATTTTCTTCTACTGTGCGCCAGGCGAGAAGCGAGGGATGTTGAAATACAAAGCCCACCAACCGTTCGCGCCGTGCGGTTTCGGGTATTTTCCCCAGTACGCGAACCGTGCCCTTTGTCGGTGTTTCCAGGTCGCCGACAATCCGCATTAAGCTCGTTTTGCCACATCCCGAGGGTCCGATCATACTGACAAATTCCCCCTGCGCTATTTGCAGAGAAATTTGTGCGAGTGCTTCTACCCGGTTGCTGTCGGTCACAAAAACCTTTTGAATATCCCGCAGTTCAATGGCTAATTCACTCACTTCGCGTCTTACCTTTTCAATGTTTGATCAAGTGCTTTTCCAGGGTCTTGACCACGGTTTTCAGCGTTTTAATGCGCGCATATAGCTTGCAATTGGACTCGACAATGGTCCACGGCGCGTAATCTGTATTCGTGCGATACAACATGTCATCCACTGCGTCGCGATACTGATCCCATTTCTCTCGATTGCGCCAGTCTTCATCCGTAATTTTCCACTGTTTGGACGGTACTTTTTCGCGGTCTTGAAAGCGCTTCAATTGTTCGTCTTTGTCGATATCGATCCAGAATTTGAATAATAAGGTGCCGTAATTTGCCATCTGTTCTTCCATTTCGTTGATTTCGCGGTACGCGCGTTGCCATTCCAGTATTGTCGCAAATCCCTCTACGCGCTCGACCAGAACGCGCCCGTACCACGATCGGTCAAAGATGGCAAAATGACCGGCTTTGGGCATTTTGATCCAGAACCGCCACAAATAGTGATGTGCCAGTTCAATATCATTTGGCGCGGCGATGGGGAACACGTCGTATCCCCGCGGGTCCATGCGGCGCACCAGGCGTTTGATATTGCCTCCCTTTCCCGCAGCATCCCAGCCTTCGTACACAATGACGACCGACTGCCTTTGCAAATACACTTCGTGCTCGATTTCCCATATCTTTTTTTGATAAATGCGGCGCAGGCGATCGTATTCTTTGCGCGTGAGTTCTCTGGACAAATCAGATGTTTCGAGCATAGAATGCGGGATTGAGGATAGGGAAACCGCTTTGGTCCGCGTCTTTTTGTTCAGAGATGCCAGTTTTTTTTCGAGGACTTCAATCACTTTTTCAAATACTGAAACTGTTGCAAAACGCCAGTTTTCAGCCGACACAATATGCCATGGGGCATATTTGCTATCCGTACGTGAGATCATTTCTTCTATGACTTCTCCATACCATTCGTATTGTTTATTTTTTTTCCAGTCGTAATCTGTTACGCGCCAGGACGTCAGGGGATTTTTCTCGAGTTGCTTAAAACGCTTTTTTTGTTCTTTGCGCGAGATGTGCAGAAAAAACTTGATGATTACATGGCCGTCATCTACAAGTTGTCGCTCGAAATTATTCACTTCTTGATACGCCTTATCAACCGGCAGTTTGCTCATCATCGGATCTAATTTTTCCACAATAAATCGACTGTACCAACTCCGACCGTAAATCGCCATGCGCCCGCGTTCGGGGATTTTGGTCCAGAACCGCCACATAAATGGTCGGTAAATCTCTTCTTCATTGGAAACTTGCGTCGAATATACTTTGACACCCCGGGGATCGAGTACTTGCAACAACTCATTGATTTGTCGTCCTTTGCCAGAAGCACCCCAGCCTTCGAATACAATCGTGATGGGGACTTTGTTTTCCAGTGCCTTTCGCTCGAGCTGGCCCATTTTTATTTCCAGTTTTTCCATGCGGGCGTTGTAGTCCGATTTTTTTATTCTTTGTTTTAGATCAATAGCATCCATGATTTCCATATTTTACTCCTCTATCCACGAGCGCGAGTCGGGTACATCTAACCACGCTCCGTCTTGTACAATTGATTGTTGACTGAGTAGTCCCGGTAAGGTCATGTCCATGGCTTCGTGAATGCCAATTGGACAGGCGATTTCGCCGTTGATGCTTTGAATAAAATCCATGATTTCGAAATAGTCGCCCCCGCCGTGTCCGGCTTTTAATGCCGCTTCAGAGGGATCGCGCCACATGTCGGGTAGATAGTCTTCTTCCAGATCTGTCAGATCTATCCATTCATTTTTTTCGCCGCAGATATCTGCGAGCCATATGCGATTGACACCGCCGCGCGTGCGCGCCGATTCATAACATCCTTTTGTCCCTTGCAGTTGAAAATTGCCGGTTGCGTGGGGGCGTTCCGATAGCATATCTACCCGGATTTTTACCAGCCCGCCGCTCGCCATCTGGCACAACATGACGCACGAATCTTGATTTTCATACTGGTCTCCCCGCGGGTCTGTATAATGGTGTCCGCTGCCCGCACAACACACGCGCACTACGCGGTCGCCCGGCATCCACTGCAAGAGAGGTCCCAGGCTGTGCGTGCAATAGGTTATACCATCAATGCCCGTTTGCCACTTGCGCCGCCATTTTGTGATTTCATTCAGGGCTTTTAATTCGTGCAAATACTCTCCTTCTCCGTAATATACATCGCCGAACAAATTCCGCCGCACGAGTTCTTTTACCAGTACGTTGGGGCGGGTATAGGTGTAATTTTCAGCCATCATATAGATTGCTTTTGACGATTTTGCGGCGTGTACCAGGGCGCGACATTCCTCCACAGAGATCCCGGCTGTGACTTCGCTCAAGACGTGGATGTTGCGGTGCAGTGCCTCAATTGCTTGCTGAGCGTGAAAATGCATGGGCGTGCCGATGACTACTGCATCGAGTTCAGAGCGCGCGAGCATGGTTTCGTAGTCCGCGTATTTTTCAGAGGCTCCCAATCGTTCAGCAGCAGCGTCGAGTTCCTCTTCGCGCACATCGCATACCGCGTGAATGCGAGCCGTTTCATGGGCTTCAAAAGCGACCCGAAAACTGCCCCCACGCCCGGCAGCCCCTACAATGCCCACGTTTAATTTTTCAGCAATGCCCATGATTTTATTCCCATGTTTTGTTCGTAAAGTTCAGATGATTGGCGTTTTCAATATTGTAGAATTTGTCGACAATGTAGGTGTATTTCATTCATCACGGATTTGTTAGCACTCGTGTCATAGGATCTCCACATCTGATTCTCTGAATGATTTCCGATCTCCCGCGAAAGCGGACTTTGTTAGACGTGTTTCTCAGTCGTCTTTGCTCAATTTTCGAAATCCTGCCTGATGCAACAACCGGGGTAAACTTCGTACCTGCGTTATGTGGAATGATCTGATCAGCGACATCAGCACCAGCCTGAAGTTGCCTTGCGGCCTCACTGGCACTGATCCCACCCGATTTCAACTCTATGGGTACGGTCCACGGACTTCCATCTTTATCATCTAAATATCCGATGTACAGGTAGTCGCATCGTGTTTCATGTTGGCTTGGAGGTGAACCAGGAGAATCCATGTGGATCAGGACGAATTGACGCGAAATCCCCTTGAGCGAAATCGAACACTTTCCTGCCCTACACTGCTTTCTCTAGCATCGAGCATCCAATTTCTCTCGTACCGATTCCATCATCGTCATCTGGTTCAATTTTCCTCAATTCGGTTGGAGATTGTTGCCCAGTCGTTGTGGGTACCGATCGCGACATCGTCGTAATCGGATCGGAATCCGCCATAATCCACATCAAGGGGTATCTCCTTCACAATCGAACCCCTAGGGCGTTTTTTAGGTTCGAACAGCCAGGTGCCTACTTGGTCGGGACTGAGCGCGTAATCCGCCCCACCGATCCCTTTTCTATCAGATTCTGAAAGTTCGGAGAGGCGTACCAGATTGGCGAGTTCTTCCAGCACCCACTCACTATGTGTGGTAATTATAACACGTATGCCAGAACGCACCGCCGCAGCGAGATGCCGGATGAATTCGACTTGCATACCAGGGTGTAGGTGGGATTCGGGTTCTTCGATGATCAGAACTTCTCCAGGTGAGACGACATGGCGAAGGTACAATACAACAGGCGCGAGTTCAGATACCATGGATGAAGTATTCATCAGCGGCATGTCTTCTTTCCACCCTGTTGGTTGATAGGAAAATACGGGATACCCCGTTTCTGATTTTTCGTTGCGAATTGAACCACTCAGGATCTCTTTTTCAAGACGTTGGGTGAGGTTCTCATTCAGCCTTTTCCTTCTGCTTGACAAATCGCCCAATTCAAGGAGTTGTTCGATGAAGTCTGCGATAACGCCAGAGAGTGCCGGTAATGCCCGTTTGGGGTGGATACCTCGCGATGCACCCCGGATCAAAGAACCTACAACAACCTTGTGTGCGTGCATAATGCCCGTGCGATCTGCAGGGAGATAATAGGCGGGCTGACTTATTGGATTATCGAGGTAAGAAGCGATATTCTCAGAAATGCCATTCATCAATTTAGCCACAAAAGACATTCTTTCATCACTATCTGCCCATTTTCGTCCAGACCTTATTTTGCCTTCGGATGCGTCTTGGATATACTCCTCAAGAGCATCTTTTCCGATCTGCAAATTGGTATCGGGAATTGAAGTGGTAAAAGCCCCTTTTGCAATAGTGAATTTATACAATGAACTGTGGTTATACTCGGCTTGTGAGGAGACCGGTGAGAGAGTGATCTTAGCACTTTCCTTACTTCCATAGCGAATAAGTCTTCTGGTCTCGTCAATGCCAAAACACCGCATTATTTCGTCGGCGAGATCATTGGCAGAAAGAAAATTACTGAACACAGCACGGATCAGCGACGCAATTTTATCTGGTGGAATATTAGAAGAATTCTCGTTCACTTGTGAAACGATTTCGTCTGCTCTGTCAATAAAACGCGTGATGTCTTTCCCGTATATCACAGCCTCGTGGGGGAAACTCTGACTGCTAATATATAAAAAAGGAGGCTCCTTTCCTTCGTGACTATTAAAAAACTTATGCAGCGCGTAGATCAAAATCGCCAAATAAGACTTTCCCGTATTGCTCGGTCCGACGAACACAGTGAGTGGGCGCAGTTCAACTTCTGCACGATAAATCGGTCCTAAATCCCTGACCGATAGCATCAGATTTCTGTCTTGTGATGTCGCCATTGCTGCCTCCTCTGAATATCCTGGATGGCTTATTGGGCAAGTGTACCTTTTTGAAGCAACGTTTTCAGATCCTTTGACGGTTCAATACCCACAAGGGAGTTTCCCTCAGATAAGTCTTTAAGACGCATTAAAAATACCTTTATTAACAAATTCTGTCGCAAGCAACACACGAGGGTAGCACGACGACATTAATGATAAAAAACTTTCTGGATCGCGGCTCAAGCATGCCCCTGCATGGTTTAAGCAGGGGACCATGCCGCGATGACGGCTTTCAGGTGCTCATGCTTTGCTGATTGCTGATCGCTATGATTTCAACCCTTATCAGAACTCGACAAGCGCATGTCCTCTACCAGCATTTGCACATTGGTTCTGCCTTGCCAGGTATTGGCCTGTAGAGCAAAGGCGAGATCGACGCGGTCGCCTACTGACAATTCGTAAACCCGCTCGCCCTGGCGAAACCAGATTGCATCGCACAGGTCAGCACCTGTATCTACGCTGAGTTTCAAATGCGCCCCGCGGCCGATGGCGCGCGCATCTGCAATTCGACAATCGCGAGCTACAAAACGCGGCAACTCGTTTTTTGCACCAAAAGGGGCCAATTTGTCCAGGGAGTCAACGGTTGTCAGCGAAATATCGGACGGTTTGAGGGTGGCATCGACTTCCAGTTGGGGCGTCAGTGCTTCCTCTGATAGCCGCGCTTGAGCATCTGCGATCAACCGCTCTTGAAATTCGAAATAATTTTCAGCGGGGACTGAAAATCCGGCGGCATCGGCGTGTCCACCAAATTCGGTGAGCAGATCTGAGACGCGGAAAATCGCCTCGACGATATTGTATCCACCTGCTGTGCGCGCAGAACCCGTGTAGATGCCATTTTTCCGAAAGTTGGTACATACCAGTGCGGGTCGCGAAAATTTTTCGACCAATCGCCCGGCGATCAGCCCGACCACACCCAGATGCCATTCTTCACCGCGCACGACCAGAATGCGATACTGATCCAACCAGTTATCTTCTACCATGCGTTCTGCTTCGGCTATGCCGTCGTTTTGCAGGGTCTGCCTTTCGCCATTTAGACTGTTTAATTCTTCGGCGAGTTTTGCAGCCTGTTCTCGGTTTTGACAGCGCAACAAATCGAGTGCCAAATCTGCCGATGATAGGCGCCCTGCACTGTTGATGCGCGGTCCCAGAAAGAATCCAATAGAGATTGTGTCAACGGGGCGGTTGGTCGTGCCCGCGACGGCTTTGAGTGCCTGCAAGCCCGGGCGCGCGGTGGTATCGAGGACCTGCATCCCCTTTCGCGTAAGCAGGCGATTTTCTGCAACCATGGGGGCCATATCAGCCACAGTGCCCAATGCGACGAGATCCAGAAGCGAGTTCAAATATCGGCGGCGTTCCGAATCGGGCAGGAATTCTGGTGCCAGTGCCTGTACTACTTTAAATGCCACCCCTACGGCAGCCAGTCCTTTGAAGGGATATTCACAGTCTGCGCGATTGGGATTCACCAGTGCCAGAGCGTCTGGCAATTTGTCCTGTGGATGGTGATGGTCAATGACTACCACATCAATTCCGGCGTCATTAGCCGTGTCAACAGCCTCAAATGCTGAAATGCCATTGTCCGCGGTTACAATGAGTTGTGCTCCTTGTGCGTATGCCGTCTCTACACCCGACGGTTTCATGCCATACCCATCTCGGAACCGGTCGGGTAACAAAAATGTGGCATTGGCACCTACCAGATCAAAAAAATCCAGCAAGACAGCGGTGCTCGTGACACCATCTACATCGTAATCGCCAAAAACCACAATGCGCTCTTTTTTGCGAATGGCTTCTGATATGCGTTCGACAATGCGGTGCATGTCTTGCATTAAATAGGGGTCATTCAAAATATCGGGAGAATCGGCCAAATCTTCTATTTTTAATGAACGGTTTGTGAGAATGACATCGGCAATAGAATGATAGTCGCCCTTATGGCGTATGTTCCATATCGGGTACCTGGGTTCCATAAAATCTCCAGAGTGGTTGATCAGAGTGCGTATATGCGATCTCTACTTGACTTGAAGTCAATTTGAACGTTAATTTTTGAAACCAATATTTCGCTTGCGTATCTCATAGGCAGGACGGTGGGTCACGTTACACCTTCCGCTAACCGCTTTCAGGAGTTTAAAATGTCAGAATATTTCAATACAGTCAAATCTTATCTTCAAGACCTCAATCTCGCGGTTGACGAGGAAGATACCGCTGAAGAACTCGTTGTGGTGAGCGACGAAGACCGCGGTGTCAATCACCTCATTGTCGATTGCGAAGATCCCATCCTCATTATTGAGCAGGCTATTATGCCTATTCCCAACGTCCCTGGGGATCTGTACAAAAGGTTGCTCGAAATGAATCGCACACTCGTCCACGGGGCGTTTGCCCTGGACGATGAAACCGGCACGGTTCTTTTCCGCGATACCCTGCGCCTCGATACCCTTGATCGCTCTGAGCTTGAAGGCTCTATCACCGCGCTCGAACTCGCCTTGGCCGATAATGCCGCAGAATTACTCGAATATAGCCATCAGTAGTCAGTTGAACACTGACCATTTCCAAAAAAGGAGTATTTTATGAGCATCTTTCAACGTCTCTTCAGTGTGGGCAAGGCCGAAGTCCATTCGGCTATTGACAAATTTGAAGATCCGATAAAAATGACCGAACAGGGTATCCGCGACCTGAAAAATGATCTCAATAGCGCGATGACCAGCCTGGCTGAGGTCAAAGGTCAGGCCATTCGATTGCGAAAGCAAGCCGAAGACAACAAGAAGGCCTCTGCTGATTGGGAGCGTAAGGCCATGGTTTTGCTCCAAAAAGCCCAGAGCGGTGATCTGGATGCTGGGGAAGCCGACCGGTTGGCAACCGAAGCCCTTAGTCGCAAAACAGAGGCCGACAGCCGCATCTCTCAGTTTGAGCAAGATGCCGAGATGCAGGAAGATATGGCAGCTAAGCTTCAAAGTCAGGTGGAGAAACTCAAATCTACCATTGCAACACACGAAAATGAACTCATTTCACTGCGCGCGCGGGCGAAAACAGCGGCTGCGACGAAGAAAATCAACAAGCAGCTCGCCAAAGTCGATTCGTCTGGTACAATTGCCATGCTCGAGCGTATGAAAGAACGGGTTGAAGAGGATGAATCGCTCTCGCAGGCTTATGGCGAAATAGCCGGTGAATCCAAGAGCGTTGATGAGGAGATTGACGCGGCACTGAGTACCTCATCGGGTGACACAGATCAACGCCTTGCTGAACTCAAAGCAAAGATGGGGATGGCTTCGAAAGACTGACGCTGGGTGTGCCTGTAGGAGAGACGCTGGCGCACCCGTTCTATCTGTCGCAGAAGGTTCATGGGTTGCCTGGAGATCTCAAATGAATTGGAATCCTTTTAAGAAGAAGAAACAAGAACCCGAAGCTCTCGATCCCCTCAGTGTTACGCTGTCCGATCTCAAGCTGGGTTATGTCCTCGACTACGATCTCAAAACATGGCAGGTTACAGCGCAGCATTATTACGATTACGAGGGTGACCGCGCGGATGAATGGGAACTCACCTGCGGCGATGATGTGGCATATCTCGAGCGGTCAGAAGACGATAGTATCTCCTGGGCCCTGACGCGCAAGATCCCCCTTTCCGATATTGAGGGCGATATCCGTGGGCACATGCGCGACCACGACAATGATGATCCTCCAGATGAAGTTAGATGCCAGGGGGTTATGTTCTATGGCATATCGTCAGCCGTTGGATCTTTTTACAAAGATAGCGGGGACGAGGGACAGCAGTTTATCATCTGGAATTATCTCGACGAGTCGGAGGAACACACCCTATCTATCGAGCAATGGGACGAAGACGCTTTTGATGCCGCGGTGGGGGAGATTGTCGAAGAATATCAATTTAGCAATATATTGCCTGTAGATTAATATCTTTACTCAAACCCCCATTCTGATTTCCGATAGTATCGATCTACTGTTGGCTCCATTTCCGTGCTGACCTCGATTGCATGTTTTTCATCAAACATGCCCTTCCAGAAGTGCAACATTCCCCGCATTGCTTCTGCATTCAAAAATTGCGTTTCAATGTCCTCAAAGGTGAGTTGCCGCATTCGGCGAATGAGGTCCATTTCTTCGGCTTTCATTCCCAATACCCATCCCCAATCTCCCATTGTTGGTATATAGGTGTGATAGGGTATGGTGGAAAAACCGGCGTCTGTCATCGTGCGCTCAATGCACAGAAATGCAAGGCGCGCGTTGAGGGGACTCGATGCCTGGGTTACCAGTACGCCATCGGGTGTTAAGTGACGCGCACACAGGCGATAAAATTCCCGCGAATACAATCTGGCGAGGTCTGGTCCTTTGGGGTCGGGCAAGTCGATGATGATGATGTTGAATAATGCATCTGAATGCGCCAAAAACGCGCCCGCATCGCCGATTACCACATTGACACGCGGGTCGTCCAATGCCCGCGCATTCGCTTCCACAAAGACCGGGTGTGTGCGCGCCAGATTGATTATCGCTTTGTCTAAATCTACAAGGGTAATCGCTTTCACGTCTGCATATTTTACGACTTCGCGCACAGCCAGTCCATCCCCCCCGCCTAAGATGAGTACGTTGTTCCGCGATCCCGATAGTTTCATGGCCGGATGTACCAGCGATTCGTGATAGCGTTCTTCGTCATAGGTGCTGAATTGCACGTTGCCATTTAGGTGGAGCCAGTGGTGGCCTTTCCATTCTGTTATGACAATGCGTTGATAAGCGGTCTGATCTTGATAGATTACGCGGTCGCGATACCGACTTTGCTCGCCCCATATCACAATGGGGCGGATATAAAGCCCCAGTACCAGAAGGCCCGCGCCCAGGATCCAGAATGCCGTCAATAGCAGCGAGCGACGCGCCAATAAGTGCCGATATTGCCACAGCAATACCGATGCCACGATAAAGTTAATCGCGCTCAACGCGAGTGGTGTGTACGTCAGGCCCAATTCTGGCAATAAAAAAAAGGCGAATAGTAGTCCGCCGATCAATGCGCCAAAATAGTCTTTTTCCATTACTGAGGCGATATTGGTGCGCAGATCCTGATATGCTTCGTTCATGCGCGCGACCAGCGGAATTTCCATGCCGATTAGTATGCCGATGGCAAAGGCATAGCTATAGATGAAAACACCTGCCGACAACACGAGTACCGACCCAAAATACGCTACAACCGCACAGGTGGCACACAGGACTGAGAGATAAAATTCGATTGCGATAAAGCGATCCAGCAACCTGTCCGTCAATAATCGGCTCCATCGGCTGCCCAGGCCCATGGCAAATAACATCAGCGACATGAGCAGTGCCCACTGCAATGTCGTGTTGCCCAATAGATAGCTCGCCAGCGTTGACAATGTAAATTCCGCTACAATGCCCGCGCATCCCGTGGCGAATATACAGGCTTTTAAGAGATAGCTCTGTCGCATAAAAAAATACTCGGCGGGTGTTTATACCGCCGAGTTAGAGAAATTTAATACAACTTCCTTTTTTACAAGCTCCATACGATCAGAAACGATGCACCGACGTAAGATGTGGCTTCGATGAAGCCCGCGCCGAGATTGGGGTGTTCTTGATTGGCGATTTCATCGGTCAGTTTTTGTCCGGGTAAGAGGATTACATCGGAGATGAATCGGACGATGGGTAGCAAGATCAATCCCGCGACGACTTCGATTGCAAAGTCCTGTAAATTTACAGTCCAGGAAATAAAATTGCCCGCCGATGCGTGAAATACGATGATGCCAATGCCGACTAATGCGCCCGCAAAAGCGACGCCCGCGGCGACGTTGTCTTTTTCGATTTCATCGTGAATGCTATACGGGGTAATCCATTCGTACACCAGTCCGGCCAGTACCAGAGCTACCTGACCCAATGCCCAGAAAATCACGGTTGTCACAATTCCGCCAATCTCACCCGATACCGCGCCAAAGATCACCAATCCAGTTGCTATGTACGACGCGGCAATCACGGCACCGGTGCCCGCGTTTTGATCGTTGATTAATTCATCCCGAATTTTGAATCCGTGCAGGATCACTCCGTCGTTGACCAGACGCGAGAGATTTAGCAAGATGATCGCCAGCAATCCGTATATGCCGATGTCGATCAAATCGTTTTCCAATCCCTGAGATGGACCAGATAGGGTGCCGCCGATGGCCATGATCAATCCGAAATAATATCCCGCCATGGCTACACCCAGTGCGACGTTGTCTTTTTCTACGAGTTCTTCTCGCACGCTGTAACTCGTTGTCGTCAAGTCCTTGACCAATTTGCCGATCCAGAATAATACAAACGCGCTGATGAGATAAATACCCGTTGCGATTAAGTCCTGTCCTATCATTTTCCAAACCCTCCAAAACTGCGGCTGCCAAATCCAGATCGGCTGCGACTCGTTGAACGCGAACTGCCAAATCCACTGCGACTCTGGCTCGCGCGACTTTGCACTTTTTGTGTGAACGATTGTCTCTGTTGTGCTATGTTTGCCTGGCGTCGCTGGAATGTCGATGGTTTTTGTTTTTGTGTTACAGATCCCTGTGTGCCATACTCCCGATTGCGTCCGTAATACGGACGTTGATCTCGGCGATAAGACCGATAATCGTCGTAATCGTAGCGACTCATGCCAAATCCACCGCCCCAACCGAGCATATGACTCATGAGCGCGTATTGGCCGTAGAATTCCCAGAACGATGTGCCCCCGCGATCCGTCCAACGCCCGTAGCTCGGATTGCCCACATAGTGGTATCCGGGCGGATGTGGCGTGTTGTTGACGCCATCTTGCTCAGATTTGGCAACGAGCGCCATTCCCAAAAATGGTTCGTATTTTCGATAGATGGATTCCGATACTTCTATCCAGTCCGATTGTACCTTTTTTTCTCCCTGTGTTATTAAATACCGGTGGTAATACGTGGTGAAGAGAGTGCCTTCTTCGCGTATGTCATCCAGTACAATCATATATGCCGGTGCCGAGGCCAGCGATTTTTGCATTTCAACGACGGGATCGCGCTCGCCGCCGCACCCGGATAATAACAGCAGGCCGATTAGCAAGACTGGCAGTCGTCCTCGTGTCATAATTCCTCCTTTGTTTTATTTAAGATACCTCAATATCAGTTTTGTGCAATACTATCTCGGGTCTTCGGGTAATTGTGAGAAGTCGAATTCATTTACTTCATCGATGTCTGGTGCAAATGGGGGGATGGCGTGGGGGATATGGCTGTGCCCACAGCGTGCGATGAGTGCTCGGGCGCGTGCTTGTCGTTCGGCTTGTGCCAAGATATCATCGGCAGACCAGCGTGCAAAGATTTTTTCGAGGCCCGATTGGATCACGTCACGATACCGGGGATCATTGGATAGGTCGCGGCGTTCTTCGGGGTCTTGGTCAATGTTGAACAATTGGCAAGAGTCAAATTCAGAGTAATAGTTCAATTTCCACGGTCCCGTGCGGAGCATGCACGCGGGCTGGTCGCCGAGTAAGCCGATGTATTCTGCAAAGACTTCATTGGGCCAATCTGGCGGGGTACCCTGGAGGAATGGGGCGAAGCTTTTTCCGGAGACATCGGGCATGGGGTCAGCGCCCGCAATGTCCAGAGCTGTGGGTCCGACGTCGATGAGGCTGACGATGGCATCTTCTGTGTGGTTTTCGCGAAGATGACCTGGCCCTGAGCAGATCAAGGGAATGCCTACAGAACCTTCGTAAAAGCTGCTTTTCCACCACATGCCGTGTTCATGTGCCATGTCGCCGTGGTCCGAGGTGTAGATGATGACGGTATTGTCCGCATCGGAGGAGGATTGTACGGTGTCAATGATCTGGCCAATGTATCGGTCGAGTTCGGTTGTCAGGCCGTAATAGGCGGCTAACCCGCGGCGGTTTTGTTCTGGGGTGATGTCTTCAACGCCGCGTCTTTCGCGCCATTTTTTCATGGCCGGATGCAGGGCGTTTAAGTATTCGGGCGATTCGGGTTCGAGCGGTGGGATTTGCGCCATGTAATACTCGAAGTCTTCTCTGCCACAGATCAGGGGATTGTGTGGGTTCATATAGCCGACGACGAGGGCATAGGGTCTGTCGCCCTCTTGCCGATGGGCGATGAATTTGCAGGCTGTTTCGGTGACGGATTTGTCAAAGTGGCGATAGCCCGTTTCGCCATGACCAGATACTTGAACGCCGTATTTGGTCTGTCCCGTTGTGCGGTTGTATCCTGAGCCGAGAATTTCTGCGGATAGCCCGCCGCAGTCGGCGTGGATGCGTTTTTCAAAGCCGTGGAATTGGTCGGGGTTTCTAAAGTGCATGCGTCCGCATAGTACGGCTTCGTATCCCGCCGCGCCAAATGCATGGGCAAATGTGGGGGTGTCAAAAGACAGGCTGCCGCTGTTGTCATAGACGCCCACGTCGCTGGGGTACTGCGCGGACATAAAGCCTGATCGCGAAGGCGCGCAGAGGGGATAGGGGCAATACGCATTGCGAAACCGGACCCCGCTGCGGGAGAGTGCGTCCAGATTAGGCGTTTGCACAATGGGATTTCCCGCACATCCCATTACATGGGGATTGTGCTGGTCAGAGATGATGATGATAATGTTGGGAGTCATAGGTAAAAGTGTGAAGTGAGGAGGATGAAGTGTGAAGTGAGAAGGATGAAGTGTGAAGTGAGAAGGATGAAGTGTGAAGTGAGAGGCACGTCATTGCGGCATGGTTTTGAGCCGCAATCCAGAAGAGAAAAGTGTGAAGTGTGATGAACAATAAAATCCAAGCAACCACAGATAAACGCGGATGAACACAAAGAGATACGCCTACATCCATGTAGAAGCGATCCCGGTCTCATATTCTTAGATCAGAAAATGGCCTCGCGCGTTCCAGATTGATCAATCCCGCCCCTATTTTCGATCATTTCCGTTATACAATCCCTCGCCGCGTACGAGCAGACGCTTGGGGTTGGGAATGTCCATGAGTTCATCGACGCTGTGATAGCCTACTGTCATGCTCATGCGCGTGTCGTCGGTGTGGTTTTCGCCTGCGCCGTGGACGACCATGCTGTCGATTGCGAGCATTCCACCTGCTGGCATGGGTACGGGGAGTGCTTGACCGAGGACATCGCTTGCCCAGTCTGCGTCGTGAATAGATGTGGAGACGCCGGGGAAGTGATGCGATCCGGGTACAATGCGGGTGCATCCATTTTCGAGGGTGGTTTCTTCGAGGTAAAAGATGATGGTGTAGATGTTGCGCGTCCACTGTCTGACATCGCGATGGAGATATGCGCCTTTGTTGTCCGATGCTGTGCGCAAGGTGGCGTGGTTGTGGCGGTTGGTGATGATTTCGATATTGGGTCCCAGAAGCGATTCGAGTGGGTCGAGCGCGTATGGATGCGTGACTGCTTCTCGAAAGACCGACGCGCGGTCCATAAGGGCAGAGATGCGCACGGCGCGGCCATTCTTATTGCGTACGATGGGTTCGATTTGGCGGTCAATGTCTTCCATGATAGCGGTCTTCAGGTTTTCAACCATTTCTTCTGGCAAAAGGTCTGGAAGGCAGAGAAAACCGTTGTTTCGGAAGAGCTGGATTTGTCGCATGGTGAGTGAGGGCATGTCCTACTCCTGAACGGGGAGAGAATAGGGATGGGGATGTCCCGTATAGACTTTTTCGCCGCGTACGAGAACTTTTTCCGGGTCGTCTTTGATTACGTCGTGGGCGTCGTGGGCGCGATAGGCAACCGTCATGCTGCGGCGAGAATGATCGGAACAATTTGTGTCAGAGCCGTGATAACAGCAGTCGTTAAAGAGCAGTACGCCGCCGCGCGGCATGGGGATTGGCACTGCGCGGTAATAGTTGTCGCTGTCGTAAAAATTATCTCTTTGTTTCTGTGGTCGGCGCGGGTTGAGAAATGGTCGGTTGTGGCTGCCGGGAACGATGCGCACACAGCCGTTTTCAACGGTTGATTCTTCGAGGTAGATCAAGCCGGTGATAAGGGTGTGGTCATAGGGTTCTTCACCGGCGTGCCAGGGGACGGGATAAGATCCGGATGGGCGCACCATGACGTGGTTGTGTTTGTTGGTGAGTACTTCGATGTTTGGGCCGATGATGCCTTCGAGGGCGTTGAGGATGATGGGGTGAGATGCGGCTTCAAAATAGACGGGGTTTCGTAAGAAAATTTTTGAGAGACGGCGGACATTTTTCGGTTCTCGCCCTCCTTTTTCTTCCCAAACAATGGGTTCTCGCATGTCTCCAATTTGCCGGGAGGTGACTTCGTTTAGACGATCGACCAGATCGCCGGGCAAGGTTTCGCGGACTTTGTAAAATCCAGTGGTTTTGAAATACCAGAGGTCTTCTTCTGTGATCATGTTGAGATATCCTTTATTATCTCGGGTCTATTACTCGCCCGACAAATAGGGTGGTATTGGTCGCTATGTCCCGGATGAGGAAGATGAATGGCCGATCGACCGTGACTCTGGGAGGGAGGGATGTTACGCCTATGACTACGCCGGTGGCAGCAGCGGCTTCTGTGCCGTTCTCATTGACCAGGACGAACGCCTTGTGAAAGGCGTCTGAAATGGACAGGTTTTTTGTTCCATCCATGCCGGAGAAGTCCGCTAATTGCGGGTTAAAGGCATCGGATATTCCCATCTTCTGAAGCATTGCGCCCAGCTTGAATTGGGCTTCAAACTCAAATGAGGGCATGGTGAGTTCTATGCGCTTGTGTCTCATGTCTTTCGAAATCCGACTGACGAGTTCGGCGTTTAGCGACTTTTCGAACGGATCAAAAGTGCCTTTGTCGGGAAGCAGGATGACCATGGATATTTCACTGCCGTCGTAGAGCAATTCGACAGCCTGATATCCCGTGTTCCTCGCATAGCCGAATGATTCGGTCTGTCGCATCATCGGTACTTTGATGCTGTTGCCAGTGAGCAAGTAGAAGTCGCCTTCAGCAGTGGCTCTTTCGTCGAAGGTGTGAAGCCACGCCGCGTTGAAGTAGATGGCATTGGTGAGGACTAAGCGGGTCAAGTTGTCAATTGCGCCGGAAGGTATGAGGTCTTTGATTTTCTCTTCGGTTTGATGGGCAACCCAGTCGTTGATTGTGACGCGCGAGTTTTCTGGCGCCTCAGTGAAGTTTGCGATTCTCATTCCCGCACCGTAATTTTCCGCCAGTTTGTCCAGAAAGTTCTGCAGAAAGCTATAGCCCTGTTGTCCCCAGATCGCATTGGCGATGTTCAATCGAAATCCCTTGCCATCCTGGCCACCGCTGCCTTCGCCGCGAGATGCGAGTTGGAGATCGAGGGCGTTGAACGCGGAGTGCAACTTGTCCTGGGACAGGGTGAAGTGCAGTGCGTTTGACATCTGGCGTTCGGTTTCGCCTCTGGCACCGGCATATGTCATGGCAAGTGCCAACGAGATGCTGTAGGGCGAATAGAACAGGTTTCCACTTTCTTCTTCGCGCAATTTCTGATACAGGTTAAAGGCGAAGTCGTTGTTTCCGCGCACCAGGTCTGTTAGTTCTGAATCTGTCGCCAGAGGTACGGTTACCCGCGTCTTTTCTGATCGCACTTCGTTTGATTGTGGTTCCTCTGTAGCAGGTGTCTCAGTTGGAGGTGGTGCTGTGGGAGAGACCTCCGGTAATTTACCGCATCCGAGTAGTGCGATCGATAGTATTATAGCAGGTAGCAAATGGTTGGTTGGCTTTTGTATCATTTTCATGTTAGCCTCCTTGCCCGGCTATCGTCTCCATGGATGGATACAGAAAAATTATCTCAAATTATGGTGTAAATCAAGGTTTATTGTTCGCGATGGTCCAGGGCATCACATTTTTTTCAATCTGGAAGCTCTCGTTTTTTCTATGAGTAACGAAAAAAATGTAGTATATTGAAATTACTTGAAGTTCTTTGTTTTTCATTTTGTGAAAGGATAGCTGTATGCCCAACGCGTTGCTTGTATATCCAAAGAATCCGGTGACGTTCTGGAGTTTTGATGAGGCTTTGAGGTTGGTCGGAAAGAAGTCTGCTTTTCCGCCTTTGGGGTTGTTGACGATTGCCGGTATGATGCCCGATGACTACAGTTTGCGCGTGGTGGATGTGAATGTGCATCCACTGACAGATGAAGATCTGGATTGGGCGGATATTGTGATTACGTCGTCGATGATTATTCACTGGCATTCTCTCGAAGAGATTATTGCTCAGTGCAATGTCGCAGGCGTGCCCGTGCTCAATGGCGGTCCGTTGCCCACGCAGTATTGCGAAGATATTGAGGGCGATGCGGTTTTTTATCTGGGCGAGGCTGAAAATGGCTTTATGGATGTGGTCAAGCGATTGGTGGCCGAACCCTACCATGGGGGGCGAGAGTATATTGATCGGCGAGGTGATTTTCAAAGCCTCTCAACAACACCGCTTCCGCGCTGGGATCTGATCAATTTTGACGATTATACTGTGATGGTGATTCAGATTACAAGGGGGTGTCCAGAAAGCTGTACATTTTGCAATATTCCCGCGCTTTACGGCAAGATAACGCGTTTGAAAAATAGTAGCCGCGTGATTCAAGAACTGGACGCGCTTTACGATAGAGGCTGGCGCGGTTCGGTTATGGCGGTTGATGACAATTTTGTGGGCAATCGCGAAGAGATTCGAGAAACACTGGAAGAAGAGGTGGTTCCCTGGCAAAGAGAGCGGGGGTATCCTTTCCAACTCTTTACACAGGCCAGCATTCGCGTGAGCGATGATCCCGCGCTGTTAGAGGCTATGCACCTCGCTGGATTTGATAAAATTTTTGCGGGGATTGAATCGCCAGTGGAAGAGAGCCTGAAGTTTATGGGCGCGCAAAAGAATCTGCAGGGCGATACGCCTTTGCTGGACAAAGTGAAGATTCTGCAAGACTATGGCATGGAAGTTCAGGCTGGTTTTATTATGGGCCTGGATACAGATCCAGATGATATTGCCGATCGCATGATTGCGTTTATCAGAGAAGCGGGTATTCCGGTGGCTATGGTGGGGGTTTTGGGCGTGTTGCGCGACACGCCCGACTTCAAGCGCTACAAGCGGTTGGGCCGCCTGCGTGAAGATGTAAAATATACGGGTGATTCGGGTATTTTCAGCCGGGAGTTGAGTTATGTGCCCCTCATCGATCCCGATGAACTGCTGGCGCGTCATCGCAAGGTCGTGGAAACGCTGAACAGCCCAGAGATTTTCTTTGAACGCTGCCGCACGCACTATGCACACCGCGCGCGCAGACCGATTCCATCAATGCCAATTGGTTGGATAGAACTCAGGGCGGGATTGCGCTCTTTTTGGCATCAGGGTGTGGCCGGGACTTATCGGTGGACGTTCTGGAAATTTATGGCCCATATGCTCGTACACCATCCCCGAGATTTTGGCGATGCCATACGCATGTCCATTCATGGGCGTCATTTGATCCTCACCACGCGCGACGCTCTGCAAGTCGATGATGTGCAGACATTTTTGGATGAGGCGCTGGATCACCTGAAGCGATTTAGCGAGGGATATAAAGAGGTGAGCGTCGGTGATTACGCGAGCAAGTTGATGCACGCTTTGCACGGGCGATTTGATCATTTTCAGGACGATTATCGCACTTTGCAACACAACGCCGAGGTGATGTTGAAGGCAGCTCAGGAATACTGTGGGTTGATCCGCAAGGAATTTCGCCATCAGGTTGCAGAACCTCTCGAGCGTTTTCAGCAAGAGATTGAAGCAATTCTCGAATCATATCCCACACAAAGCAGTTTGCAACCTGCGCGATAGGACGCGTTGCGATAAAAAACAAAAGCCCGGTATCATAAAAGATATCGGGCTTTATTTTTTCTTAAAAAGAAGCCGGAGACACTGTCTTCGGCTTTTTTGTTTTAAGCGAGCACAGCTTTGAGTTTGTCTTCTATCGCGCTTTTGGGGACAGCGCCAATAAGCTGATCTGCCTGTTTGCCGTCCTTAAAGATGAGTAATGTGGGGATGCTGCGAATGCCAAATCCCTGTGCTGTCTGCTGGGCGTGATCTACATCGACTTTGCAGATTTTAACGCGACCATCGTATTCACGCGCGAGTTCTTCAATGCTGGGGGCAATCATCCGGCACGGACCGCACCAAGTTGCCCAGAAATCCACGAGTACCGGGAGATCGGAATCGACAACTTCTGTCTGGAAATTTTCATCTGTAACATTCAATGGACTTCCCACTTTGAGACTCCTTTCGGATTGGGTTTTGTTCTGATGAGAATGTGCTAAGCTACCAGATTTTTACGGGGTTGTCAAGGGGATGCACGGCAGATTCGATAGGCCAGATGGGCGAGTATTTCGTGCGGTGTTCCGCCACTGGATTTGAGGCGGTTGTCTGCATCGAGAAGGGCATCATGGGCATTCCAGAGTGCTCGTTCGTCGAATAGACGGGCCTGATCGAGATAGTTGTTGAGAAAAAAAGCGGGCACTTTGAGGCGTGAAGCGATTGCATTTCTGGGTAGGCGCTGGCCCGATATCCATCGCGCGCGCCGCAAAATCCCAAAGTGACGGACGAGTAGCGCGATTGTGCCGGCGGGATGTTCTCCCTGTTCGCAGAGCCGTCCAATAAGGATCTGTGCTTTGTTCAGCTGACGGTGCCCGAGTGCGTCGGCGAGTTCAAAAACCGTGATCCCCCGCGTGTTGTCTATCACCTGAGCGACGTCTTCGCGCGAGATTGGATTGGATGGGGTAGCGATAAAGAGTTTTTCGATTTCGCCGTTCAATTCGCGCAGATTTGATCCGATGCTCATGTGGAGCAGGTGAGCCGCGTCGGGCGCGATTTGTCTGTCCAGAGTTTTGACATGTGTCTGGATCCAGGCCGGAATTTCATTGTCGTAGGGCGGGCGAAATTCGATTGCAATCGCGCGTTTTCTAAGTTCGGCAAATAGTTTTTTGCGTCCATCGGGTTTGGTGGCTGTGATGATTATGGTCGTTGTTTCGGGTGGGGATTCAATGAGGGGCAAGAGTTCGGGGGTGGCTGAGTCGGGTAAACGGTCGGCGTTTTTGAGGACAATCAGGCGGCGTTGCGCCATCATTGGAAAGGTGAGTGCTTGTGCAATGACCTGCGGAATATCGATGTCTTCGGCGCGATAGATGTCGAGATTGAAGGGGCGCGCTGCGGGTTCAATAAGGGTTTCAACGAGGGTGTTGAGAAGTTGATCGCGTTGAAAGTCTTCTTCCCCGTGGAAGTAGTAGAGAGATGAGATTTCGCCTTTTTGGACGGCATCGAGAACTTGAGCTGGCGATGGGCCGGTTTTGCGAGGACGTCGGGTAGCCATCTGTGTTATCCGAGGAGTTTAAAGGTCTTTAAAGTCCGCGTCTTCAATTTGTGAATCGTCAATATCGCGCAGGGGGTTTTTCTTAGATGATGTACGAGTGGTTGCGCGCATTAGTATGGCGCGGAATAAACCACCAACAAAACGAAAAAACAGGACGAGGATAAGGATGAAGAGAAATATACGAAGCAACATGGGTGTCTCCATAGCCTTAGTGGCTCAATCTGCGGCGGTGTGGCGATATGGGGTTGTCGATTCAATTTTGGGCGCGCCAAACCATCGCCAGATAAGGCTGATTAGAACAGGTACAACGATCAGTGTGAGGGCAGTGGCAAATGCGAGACCAAAGATGACAGCTACGCCCATTGGCCCCCACCATTGACTGCTGCGTCCCCCAATTTCCCATGAAAAGGAAAGAAAGTCAAAACTGATACCCGTGGCAAGGGGCAACAGACCCAGAATGGTGGTTATGGCTGTGAGAATGACGGGGCGAAATCTCACGACGCCTGCGCGTATGATTGCCTCGCGCGCTGAAAGGCCGCGCTGGCGCAATTGCAGGGTATAGCCAATTAGAACAATGGCGTTGTTGACCACCACGCCTGCGAGGCTGATCACGCCGATGCCCGTCATGAGAATACCAAAGGGGGTGCCGGTGACAATCAGGCCGATCAGTACGCCAATCATAGACAAAATGACGGATGTGAGAATGGTAAAGGGCAGGGCCAGAGAATTGAATTGCGTAATAAGAATGAGCGCGATGCCCGCCAATGCTACGAGCAGAGCTTTAGAAAGAAAGGCGGTGGCTTTTTGTTGTTCTTCATTTTCACCGGAATAGGCGATCTGATAGCCCGGTGGCAGGGGAAAATTGGATAGGGCTGCTTGTACATCGCGCATGGCTGCATCAGATGTGCGGTCTTGCACTTTGCCTTCGATGGAGATAACGCGTTTGAGATCCTTGCGCCGAATGCTGCCAAATCCTCCGCCCGTTTCTATGCGTGCAACCGCGCTTATGGGCGTGATTTTGCCATCTTTTTCAATGGTGATGCGTTCGAGGTCGGCGAGGGTGTTGCGCTTGTCGGATTTGAATCTCACGCGAATATCGTATTCGTCTTCGCCCAGCCGATATTCGGATGCTTCTGAGCCGTAAACAGCCGAGCGCACCGTAGCGGCAATCAGGCGCGTATTGAGGCCCGCTATTGCAGCGGCTTCTCGATCTACGACGATGCGGACTTCGGGACGCCCCCGGTCGTAGTCATCTTTGAGATCGACAACGCCGGGCACTTCGGCCACGATGCGTTTGATGCGTGCGGATAGTTGACCCAAAATTTCGAAATTTTCGCCGGATACCTCAACGCTGATGGGCGGGCCTACAGGTGGTCCGCCGCGTTCTTGAGACAGTTCGATTTCAGCGCCGGTCAGATTTTTGAGTTTGTTGCGAATTTCCTCAATGGTCTTAAAAGAGGATTGCTGCCGAAGGCTTTCATCGACAAAATCAACGGAAATGCGACTGGCATTTGAAACGCCTTCGCCAGACGCAAATTCATCGCCGCCCGAAACACCTACGTTGGCGACATAGGTTTCAACATCGGGAATATCGGAGAGAACGGATTCGATTTGGCGCGCCAGTTGATCCGATGTTTCGAGGTTTGTGCCAGATGGGGCACGCACGTCTATATAGGCTGTATTGGGTTCAATTTCGGGAAAAAATTCGATGCCCCGGCCTGTGAAATAGTACGCCACAATGACGAGGATGAGTGTGCTCGCTGCAAGAGAGAGGGTTATTCCCGGGTAATTGAGTGCCAGTTCGAGGCGACGCTGATAGGCGTTGAGGCTGCGCTGAAGGCGGGGTGATGTTTCTTCGACCGTTCCGCGCACTGTCATGAAAGATGCACAAAATGTGGGATTGAGGACGAGGCCCACAAAGAGGGACGAAGACAGGGTTATGATCAGGGTTATGGGCAAATATTTCATAAATTCGCCCATAATGCCGGGCCAGACAATCATGGGTGCAAAAGCACATAATGTCGTCAGTGTTGAGGTGATCACAGGCCATGCAACTTCTCCCGTGCCTTCCAACGCTCCCTGGATGGGAGATTGGCCTTCTTGCCGATGGCGATAGATGTTTTCGACAATGACGATGGCGTTATCGACGAGCATGCCGAGTGCGAGGATCAGGCTAAACAAAACGATCATATTGAGCGTGATGCCCATAATGGAGATAATGACAAAAGCAATGAGCATAGAGAGGGGAATGGCGATACCGACAAAAAAGGCATTGCGGAGGCCCAAAAAAAAGAGGAGTACCAGAATGACGAGGATGAGGCCGGATACGATATTGTTTTCGAGGTCTTTGACCATCATGCGAATGTCTTCGGACTGGTCGCCCAAAATGGTGATTTGTGTGCCTGCGGGAAGGGTGGGTTTCAATTCGTCGAGTGCGCTTTTAATCTGATCGGCAATGGCAATCAGATTTTCACCGCTGCGTTTGACAATTTCGAGACTCACACTGGGTTTGTGGTTGAGGCGGGCGTAATTTGTGCGGTCCTTAAAGCCATATACGACATCGGCAACATCGCGAATATAGATCGGGCGACCTTGCGAGGCTTTGATGAGGAGGTCGCCAATTTGAGGAACGGTTTCAAGTTCGCCGGGTACGCGTACGGCGTATTTGTATGCGCCCATATCCACACTGCCGCCGGGAAGGGTCAAATTTTCGCGTTGAATCGCTTCTATTACATCCTGGATGGCGAGTTTGTAGGCGATGAGGCGGTCGGGATCGACATCGACTTTGACTTCGTGTTCAAGACCACCCACCACGCGGACTTCGAGAATGCCGGGAATGGTTTCGATATGATCGGCGAAGTCTTCGGCAATTTCTTTGAGCCGAATAAGTCCATAATCTCCTGACAATGCGACGATCATCATGGGGATATTGGAAAAGTTGACTTCGAGGACCAAGGGGTCTTCTGCATCATCGGGTAATTCTGATTTGGCGAGATCGACCTTGTCTTTGACGCGCTGAAGGGCATTGTCAATGTCGGCATTGGGATTAAATTCGACTGTGATTGACGAAGCACCTTCGACCGAACTCGAGCGGATTACTTTGACGTTTTCAATGGATTGAAGTTCTTTTTCCAGAGGTCGGGTGATGAGGTTTTCAACATCTTGGGGCGAGGCGCCGATATACGGCGTGTTGACGATGATAAGGGGTATGGTAATATCTGGCGCAGCTTCGCGGGGAAGCGACAGATAAGCCGAGATGCCCGATATGATCAGGATGCCGACAAAGACGTAAACGGTGATGCGATGTTTGAGCGCGTACGCGGTGATGGTCATGGGAGGGGTTCCGCATATTTTATTGCCACGCGGTCACCATCAATGAGGTCTCGCCCGCCTTTGACGATGATCTGATCGCCAAAGGCAAGCCCCTTTTGGACGACGACGCGCTCGGCTTCTGATGGCCCCAGGCTGAGCGGACGCAAAAGTGCCTTGTTGTTTTTCACGACAAAGGCCACGGGCCCGGTTTCGCGTTCGATAATGGCTTCGCGGGGAATGACAACGACATGTCGGTGAATGCGGCGCATGGCTTTCAGCGTGCCGATCATGCCGGGACGGATATGCCCTGTTGGATTGGGCAGGTGGATTTCAATGGGGAAAACCCTCTGGTCTGTATCTGCTGCCGGGCCAACATGGGCGATTGTGCCCTCATAAGTCTGGTTCGGTAGAGCGTCGAGGGCGAGGGTGACGAGACTGCCTTCGGCAAAGTCGATGATTTCGCTCTCGGATACCCAGGCCGCAACGCGCAGGCTATCCGTTTGTACGAGGCGATATGTTGCGTCATCTCGCGCGATATGTTGCCCCTGTGAGATGTATCGCTTTGCGATATGGCCCGAAAAAGGCGCTTGTATCCGCCCATAAGAGAGTCGATGCTTTAAGGTCTGCGCCGTTGATCTGGCTTTTTGGAATTCGTATTCTGTGGCAAAATACGCCTGTTCGGAAATCGATCCTTCAGAGAAAAGTTGTTTGCTGCGCTCGTAATTGTAGGCTTGAAATTTGAGATTGGCCTCGGCTTCGATCAATGCGGCCTGCAGAAGTTCCATGTTGAGTTGCGCGAGAGCCTCTCCGCGGTTGACGTAATCGCCTACATCTTTGTACGTGCCGATGACCTCACCTGATTCGAGCGCATTAATGGTCACATCGCGCCAGGCTTTTACTGTGGCAGACAGCCTGCTGTACTGGATGAGCGAATCGGGTTTGAGCACAAATGTAGATACATTGGTGGTGCGCTCTAATGGCATTTCTTTTTGTGCCGAAGATTCGTCGCCGCAGCCCAGATTGATCGCGATCAAAAGACAGGGTATCAAAAACCTGTACAAATTCATGGTTTATTCTCCTCACCCAAAATGCCCGCACTGAGTTCTAAATGCACGAGGGCGACCGCAAGGTCTCGTTTTGCGCGCGCGAGTTCGGCTTCGGCGCGTTGTAAAGTGAGTTGTCCATCTATGACTTCGATTTGGGTGCCAACGCCATTTTCATAACGCGATTCCGCGATTTCCAGGCCCCGACGAGCGAGATCCGCAGCCTGTATTTGCGCGCTTTTTCTGGCGCGAATTTCGAGAAAAGTGCGCCACGCCTGCAGGATGTTGAAACGTATGTCGCGCTCGGTTTGTTTTTGCATCAGTTCGGCTTGCCGCGTGTCTGTGCGGGCCTGTGCAACCTGTGCATTTGTGCGAAAGCCATCGAAAATGGGAATGTTGATGGCGATGCCCGAAAACCAGCTCTGATGAAAATCGTCTTTTACAAAATCAAATTCGTTTTTTTGAGCCTGCCACTGTCCATTGACAATTAAATCTATGGTTGGGCGAGATTCTGATTGGGCAATGGTCTCTGCATGCTGTAGCATTTCGACCTCGAGGGAGTACTGACGTACAATGGGATGCATTTGCATTGAGAGGTCAATCAGGTCTGTCTCGGTGATAGTCGATAAAAGGTGGGATTTTTCGCGGAAAGTCCCACGAGGTATAATGGGTTCGTTGGGGGCAATGCCGATCTGGTTTTTGAACGCGAGGTCTGCCAATACACGCGCATTTTCCGTGCGTATGGAGTCTGTTAGCAATTCGGCGACCTGTACCTGTGCACGCAGCAAGTCATAGTCTGATACGCGCCCTGCCTCGCGCAGTTTTTCGACGCGCTTGAAATTTGCACGCGCACGCGCCACAGAAGATTTGCTGACGCGCGCGAGTTCTCCAGCCAATAGCAGGTCGTAAAAAGCCGTTTCGACCCGGGTGTGTAATTGCTGCTTTGCAGCGCGCATCTTTTCCATTGAAAATTGTCGAAACAGACGCGCGGCGCGCATGGCAGAAAAAGATTTGCCCCCGCCCCAAACTGATTGTCGGATGCCAACTGTGCCGATGAGGTTGTTGTGCGCGCCTACGGTGAATTGTTGCTGGCCTGCCGGCGTTTCAAAGAAAAAGGTGGGCAGCAACCAGTTGCGCGTGTACTGCATGGTGATATCGAGTTGGGGGAGAACATCGGCTACTGCATGGCGAACCCGTTGACGTGATTTTTCCAGATCTTCGCGCGCTATTAGCAGGTCTTCATTGTGCGATAGCGCGTGCTGCAAACTCTCTTCGAGTGTAATAGACCGGGAATAGGCTCTGGGGAGCGCGAAAAAAAAGCACAGAGGGCCGATGATACACAGCCATCGGCAAAGAGATATATAGTCCATCGACATTTGGAGGGCGTTAAATTTAGGTCGAGATGTTATTTATCTGAAAATCTACAGGGTTTTGCCATGTGATGTCAAGGCGTTTCACAAACTGATACGGCAGACGCTGTCCAATAGTGCCAATGACTGGACAGTTTCTGCGACATCGTGAACCCTTACAATGTGAACGCCTGCGACTGCGCCCAATGCAATTGCAGAAACGCTGCCCGGCAGGCGCTCCTGAGGGTGGCTTTGAGGTGCGGTAAATTGCTTGCGAGATGCCCCCATGAGAAGGGGGTATCCCAGCGTGTGAAATTCGGATAGTCGCGCGAGTATCTCGATATTATGCGCGTATTTTTTGCCGAAACCGAGCCCGGGATCAATCACAATCTGAGATTGGGAAATGCCCATCGCTTCTGCGCTGTTGATTTGTGCGCTTAAAAAGTCGAGAATATCGGACACAACATCGTCGTACGCGGGGTTCTGCTGCATGGTTGAGGGCGTTCCTTGCATGTGCATAAGGACAACAGCAACTCCCGTTTCTGCGATCAGGGGCACCATGCCGGGGTCAAAACGCAGGGCACTGATGTCGTTGACAATGGTTGCGCCGTTGTCTATGGCCTGTCGAGCGACCTCGGCTTTGGTCGTGTCTATGGAGATGGGCACGTTGAGTTGTGGGGCAATGGCCTCAATAATGGGAATGGTGCGATTCAGTTCTTCTTTTAGCGATACGACAGGTGCCCCTTTGCCATAAGGCCCGGCTGGGCGGGATGATTCACCCCCTATATCGATCATGTCGGCGCCGGCTTCAACCAGTGCCAATGCCCGCTCAACTGCTTTGCGCGGTTCAAAATAAAGGCCGCCGTCTGAGAAAGAGTCTGGCGTGACATTGAGAACGCCCATCACGAGTGTTCGATGACCCAATTGAAGGGGCGTGCCGCAGCATGAAAGCTGGTAAACAGGGCGCGGGTGTTTCATGGGTGAGGTGTACAAAAAAAAAGAGATGGCAACCGCCATCTCTTTTTTTAGTCATCCGATGGCTGTTTTTCTGGTTCAGAGGTGTGTTGTTCCGATGTTTGGTCTTCCCGATCTTCTTTCGATTCTTCTGGCTGTTTTGCGGGCTCGACTGGTTTTTCGAGTGTTTTGCCTTCTAATAACTGGTTGAGCTGTACATCGTCAAGAGTTTCAAATTCCAGCAGTGCTTTGGCGAGGATGTGGACTTTGTCGATGTTATCACTGAGCAATTGTTCGGCGCGGGATTCGGCTTTGAGTACGAAGTTTTTGATTTCCTCGTCGATCATTTCGGCCACTCTGTCGCTGTGGTCTCGACGTTGCGCCATTTCGCGGCCAAGGAATATTTCGTCGTTTTGTTGCCCGTAAGCAATGGGTCCGAGTTTTGGACTCATGCCCCAATCGCAAACCATCTGCCGGGCGAGATTGGTGGCCATGCGGTAGTCTTGCTGCCCGCCTGTTGTGATTTCGCCAAAAACGAGTTTTTCGGCAATTCTTCCCCCCAATGCGTAAGCGAGAACCGCTTCACAATAACTCTGGGGATAGGTGTGACGCTCGTCGATGGGCAGGGTGTGTGTGACACCGAGAGCACGCCCACGAGGAATGATGGTCACTTTGTGGAGGGGATCGCTTTCCGGAATGAGTTTGGCAACCAGCGCGTGACCGATTTCGTGATAGGACGTGAGGCGTTTTTCTTTGTCGGAGATGACAAGGCTGCGTCGCTCTGCACCCATCATGACTTTGTCTTTGGCATCTTCAAAGTCGTTCATGGTTACGCGATCTCGATTATTTCTGGAAGCCAGAAGTGCGGCTTCGTTGACCAGATTGGCGAGGTCTGCGCCTGCCAGTCCGGGCGTTCCGCGCGCCAGCACCTGTAAGTTGACATCGTCGGAGAGGGGTGTGTTGCGGGTGTGGACTTTCAAAATGCCTTCGCGCCCCCTGACATCGGGACGATCTACCACGACCTGGCGGTCGAAGCGCCCGGGGCGCAACAGGGCGGGATCGAGCACGTCGGGACGGTTGGTAGCTGCGATGAGGATGAGGCCCTCTTTGGATTCAAAACCATCCATTTCAACGAGGAGTTGATTGAGGGTTTGCTCACGTTCGTCGTGACCGCCTCCAATACCTGCGCCTCGGTGCCGCCCCACAGCATCTATTTCGTCGATAAAGATGATGCATGGGGCGTGATTTTTCCCCTGTTCAAAGAGATCGCGCACGCGCGAGGCACCCACGCCGACGAACATTTCGACAAAATCTGAGCCGCTCATTAAAAAGAATGGGACATCCGCTTCGCCTGCGACAGCGCGTGCCATGTGCGTTTTGCCCGTGCCGGGGGGACCAACCAGGAGTACGCCTTTGGGGATGCGTCCACCCAGACGTTGAAATTTGCGCGGATCCTTAAGGAATTCGATGATTTCCTGCAGTTCTTGCTTGGCTTCTTCGGCACCTGCAACGTCTTTGAATGTGATTTTGGCTTTGTCTTCAGAGATGAGCTTTGCCTTGCTTTTTCCAAAGCTGAACGCGCCTTTGGGACCGCCTTGCATCTGGCGCAAAATGAAAAGCCAAAGCCCTATGAACAGTATCCAGGGCAAAAAATTAAAAAATATGTTGAGCCAGTTGGAGGGCTTTTGAAAGCGAAAGTCAACGCCGTATTTGAGCCATTCTTCGCGGGTCTGGGCATCTACGACGCCAAGGTCAACGACAAAATCGCGAAAGGTGTGTTGTTGTCTTCGCCCCGGTGGGGTAAGTTCTTCTGCGACGAGGTGGCCGTGAAATTCGTTATCAATAATGATCGCGCTCTGGATTTTTCCCTCTTCGAGGAGCATTTTGTACTCTTTGTAGCTGAGCACGACATCGCTGGAAGGGTCGCTGCCAAAAAATTTGGAAGCAAAGATGGCAACCAGGACAAAAAATATCCAGAAAGCCAGTGGTTTTGAGATGTGCCGCCAGGGCCGCTTGCCATTCTCCGAAGCCCCATTGCGATCAGCGTTATCCCGATTGAGCACTGACAAGTTGGGGCGCCGCTCTTTTTTTTCTTCAGGCGCCTCATCTTCAGGCTGTGTGGGAGCGCGATCAGGCGTCTCGTCGGATGACTGTGTTTCTTCATCCGGTTTCGAGTCCCTGTCTTTGGGGTCGGTCATAAATGCCTCTTTTCGCATTGTGTGATCATGCTACTATAGGTTGCTTTGAGCACGCGCCGGGTATCTGGTGTGATAGGTGCGATCTGTGAACGCCGAAGTCCAACGACCCACAGAATGGTCGCACCGCTCACCAGCAGTGGTATTTCACCGCGCAGTGGGCGGGGTATTTTGCTGTCGCCGAATAATCTGCTGACTTTTTTTTTCCCCTGCATGCCAAAAGGGTGAAACCAGTCGCCCGGCCTGGGTGAACGGAGATACAACGCCCGGTTGGGAAGTTGATCCAGGTCAAAAAAGACGGTGTGTTTCGCTGTCTTTGAACTGCTGTAGCAGTTGTACACCTGCTCCTGGTTGACCCGGTTTAATATTTTTATTGAGAATTTGCCGTTGATATCGAGCGGCACATCGGGTTCCACCAAAAAGCAGTAAGCTCGGGCGAGTTGGGTTATAATGAGTGTGTCATGCGTGCGATAAGCTGAGATTTCTGGTGTTATTTGAACGCTGTTTCCAGGAGTGGAAGAAATGTCGAGAATGCGTTCAACAACCTGGAAACGCGCGGCTTCGGCACTGGCCTGGAGAGCAAAGAGCACCTTTCGAATCAGGCGACGCCGAAGTGATATATGATAACCGAAAAATCGCTTAACATCAAGGATAAATTTTCGACTATCGCTGTACAGGAGGGTTTCTGAAAGTGCCTGTTCCGCAATGTTTTCGAGGTGTGCATCGTCATTCTGTAGCAGGGTTGCCGAGCGTGAAAGGATGTCTTCAATTTGGGGATTATATGCCTTTTGCAGGTGGGGTATCAGGTCTGTGCGAATGCGATTGCGCAAAAATTTTGGATCGCTATTTGTTTCATCGCGCAGCACCTGCAAATTGCGAGTGCGTACATAAGATTCAATTTCCGGTCTGGAAATTGAGAGCAAAGGGCGAATCCAACACGCTTCTGAAATTGGACGGATACCCCCCAATCCGGTGAGTCCTGAACCGCGAACAAGTCGGAACAGAACGGTTTCTGCCTGATCGCTTTTTGTATGGCCAAGCGCGATCCGATTTGCGCCGGTTTTTTGTTTTACGGCGTCGAGAAATGCCCGTCGTGCATCGCGCGCTGCTTCTTCGAGAGATTGCTTTTTATTTTTTGCCCGCTGCACAACATCTTCCTTTCCGATATAGACGGGATAGTTGCGGGCGATCTGTTTGACAAACGCGGCATCGCTTTCGGCATTGGGGCGAAGTTGATGATTGAGATGCGCGATATAAAGTGTGAGGTCCCATTTTGCTTTGAGGCGGTGGAGCAGATCGAATAAGGTGACGGAGTCGGGACCACCAGACAGGGCTACGACCACCCCATCTCCTGGTGTGAGAAGGCATTCTTGTTGGATATAGGCTTCAACGCGATGTAGAATATCCAGGGACATGCCGAGTTCCATTTTGCAAGTGTTTAGACGCGCAAATAGCGTCTGAAGTTTCTCGTATCACTTATGGGAAATATAAAAAAATCGGCTGTGAATTTACAGCCGATTTATACGCTTGTGACTAAAAGTAGGTATTGAGGCGCATTTCCACGCCTTTGAAGGGGAGTACCAGATAGCAGGTCCCCGATGTGCAGGCGGTACCTCCCCGTCGTTCGCCCACAAAGAGGACGGCGTCGTAATGCGTGCCAAACCGCGCATTGAGGTTGAGAGACACGAAGGTGCGGCTGCCCGTTTCGATATCGAAAGTTTCTGGGCGGTCAACTTCAAAAGGGTCGGTTGTGTGATCGACGACAAGGGCTGCGCCAAAACCGCGCGCGTGTTGTGCGGAGAGCGCGCCATAAGTATTGGAGAAATACGGGTCGTTTTCAAAATGGACAGCGCGTTGGTATTGGAGGTCGAGGCCGAGGGTATGGCCGTGGGCAGTTGTGGTTTCAAAAATCGCGCCGCCCGTGCGGTGGCTGTCGATGATTTCGATGTCGTCTTTGCCCCAGTTAAAAAAGAAGGTGGCGGTCATGTTGTCAAATTTGTACAGATCAAAAGAGAAGTGTCTTTCTTTGAAAAAGGTCTGTATAGTCGGCGCTAAATCATTGCGCGCGTGACTGATATTGACCGTGAAATTACCCAGGCTCAGTGGCGTATAAGTGCCTTCGATTTGATAGCCTTTTTCGCTGGCGAGTAGCAGTACATGTGTGTTTCGGTTGAGCAAAGAAGCGGTGTGTTCGCGGATGAGCGATGGGGGGTCATTGAAGTGGAGATGCATGTTGTCGTAATCTTTGTATTCGACACTCAACCCCAGATTGTTCCAGCCCACATTGCCCGATAAGTAGAGGGCAGATCCTTTTTCGTTGTTTTCGCCTCGTGCATATTCGCCTTCGCGTTGTGCGTATTCGCCGTAGAAGCTGCCGTATAGGCCGGCTTTTTGCAGGATATTAGAGAGGTCGAGATCGGCAAAACCAGACCAGGCCCAATTTTTTTCGATGAGGGAATCCCTGGGGGTGATGTAGATGCCCGTGCTGCCAATTTTGAGATTGGAGGAGAGTCTGATGGCGAGTTCGCCGCCTGTGACCCAATCTCCGCGTCGGGAAACACTGCGCGGCGGGATACCGGTTTTGGCACCTGGGGGAATATCGCTGAGTGCTGATCGGCCGATGAGTGCTCTGGCTACTACGCGATTGCCAGTCCACGAGGCTGTCGCGCCTTCGAGGTCCTGAGCCGGGGCATAGCGCAGGCGATAAATGGGGCTTTCGAGCACGACGCCGGGCAGTTCAAATGCGCGAAGTGTGAGGCCCCGTCCGAGAATTGCGTAGTAATTGCCGATTTCCACATTTGCAACACCATGGTTCCACCGTGCGTATTTTTGCGTGATTTGATACGTTTCGCGGTCCGCCCCCCAGGTGTTATAAACTTCTGCTCTTAAACCGACCTGCAATCCCTTTTGCGTAAAGTCGAGATTCAACTGGTTGTAGGCCGTAGAGATGGCTGTGGAGTCAGATCCCGGTATTTCACCGCGTTGCATTTCTGTCAATCCCGTGACGGTTATTTGTGCAGAAATGGGGGCTGAGAAGAGCAGGACGAGGAGCAGGCTACTTGCTTTCATCTGGGGTTTCCTTTTTCTCCGATGCTTCTTTTTTTTCTAATACTTTCTTTTCGGGTAATAGGATTTCTAAAGCGTCGATGATGGCCTTCCCATCGGATAGACCGGCTTCTCGCAATACAATTTCTCTGTCTGGCGCAATGAGAATTGTGGTGGGCAGGGCGCGAACTTGCATGCGTTGCATAACCGATCCATCGGCGTCAATGGCGATTGGGAATGTGATGTTGCGCCCTCGCAAAAATGGGCGAATGCGGTTTTGACCTCGGGGCCCATCTTCGTTTACGCCGAGAACGGTGAGTCCCCTGTCGGCGTATTTGGCGTGGATTTCTTCGAGTTTGGGCATTGCTTTGATGCAGGGTTTGCACCATGTGGCCCAGAAGTCGAGTAACACAGGACCCTTTTCGAGGAGCGCGGTTAATTGTACCCGTTCGCCACTGAGGCCTGGCAGGTTGAAATCAGGGGCTTCTGTTGCGCGGGCAGATGATGCAATGAGAAGGCAGAGCCATAGTGCGAGAACTTTTTTCATGAGATTACCTCTTGGGATGTGAGAAGTAGCCGAGCGTTGTATGTTATACGTAAAGACGGTGCCTATGTTCCCGCCTGTTGGTATAAGAGCAACCAACCAATATAAAATATGCCGAATTTTGCGTTTGAAGTGAAGAATTATTTTGAGATGTTGCTACAAATAAATAACACCTGTTCTTAAACAAATCCGTTTGCGGAAATAGGGACGGTGAAAAAACAATGGTGTAAAGGCTGACAGTAGGTTTATTTTATATATCAGATCAGAGAATACTGCAAAACCTCAAGAGAGAATGAATATGCGTTCGCTTCAGGTGCAAATCTTCATCGCGTTGATCTTCGGCGCAATAAGTGGCGTGCTATTAGGTGAATCCGTTCTTCACTTTGCCTTTTTAGGGGCCCTTTTCCTCAAGGGTCTTAAAGTGATCATTGTCCCCTTGATCGTCACTTCCATTGTTTTCGGGGTGGTCGGCATGGGCCAGGTCGGTCATTTTGGACGCCTGAGTGCTCAGACCTTTACCTATTACCTGAGCTCCAGCTTGTTGTCCATTATCACCGGTCTGGTATTGGTCAATGCCATAAGTCCAGGCAAGGGGGCGCAGTTGCATTTGCAAGCACCTCCTGAACAATTGGCCCATTCCATAGCTCAATTCGGCGACGGTCCCAAAGCCGCCCTTGAGCGGATGTTGTTGGATATGGTGCCGGATAATGTATTCAAGGCCATGGCTGAAGGTCAGATTTTGCCCTTGATCGTCTTTTGCTTTCTTCTCGGATTTGCCATCATCCGCTTGCCCGATCCGCACCAGAAGCGTCTGTGTGAGTTTTTCCAATCGGCCTTTGAGGCTATGATGCAATTGACCCATTTTATTATTCGTCTGGCACCCATCGGCATTTTTGCCCTGGTCGCCAAAGTTGTTGGTACTACCGGTCTGTCGGTTTTCATCGATTTGGGGTTGTACGCCCTCACTGTCTTTGCTGGTCTGGTCGTCCACGCGGCGATTATCTTGCCGCTCGTGCTCTATTTTGTGGGTGGCATATCGCCTCTGGCTCTCCTGCGCGCCATGAGTCCGGCTCTTCTCACTGCTTTTTCTACCAGTTCTTCTTCGGCGACCTTGCCCATTACCATTGAATCGCTGGCACAACGCGCTGGCGTTTCCAACCGCACCACCAGTTTTGTCGCGCCGCTGGGTGCCACCATCAATATGGATGGTACAGCCCTGTTCGAATGCGTCGCCGCCTTATTTATTGCTCAAGCCTATGGGGTTGAGTTAGGATTTATCCAGCAATTCCTGGTCGTCCTTACCGCTTTGTTGGCCTCCATCGGCGCGGCTGGTATTCCTATGACGGGCCTGGTGATGCTTTCTATTGTTCTATCCTCTGTGGGGCTGCCCCTGGAGGGGATCGGTCTGATTCTGGCTGTGGATCGCATTTTGGACATGTGTCGCACCACTGTCAATGTTTGGAGTGATTCGTGTGGCACAGCCCTGATAGCCCGCCGCCAGGGCGAAAAAATAGACGTTACTAAACGCTGACATTTACTTATTGGAGGTTTGATATGGTTTCGATAGGTATTATTGGATTGGGATTTATGGGTATGACACATTACCGGGGGATTCGGAGTGTGCGTGGAGGTAAGGTGGCTGCGATATGCACGCGCAGTCCCAAAAAGCGAGCGGGAGATTGGCGGGGTTTGGGAGGTAATTTTGGAGAGCCGGGGGGGGTGGAAGATCTTTCGGGTATTCGCACGTATGAGAAGATTGATGATTTGCTATCGGACGCTTCAATTGATCTGGTCGATATTTGTTTGCCGACGTCGCAACACTGCGAGGTTGCGATTGCTGCGATGCGCGCGGGCAAGCATGTGCTGGTCGAAAAGCCCATTGCGCTGAGTCTGGAGGATGCCGACCGCATGGTACAGGTGTCCGAACAGACGGGAAGGTTGATGATGGTGGCACAGGTTTTGCCCTTTTTTCCGGAGTTTGCCTATCTCAAGCAGGTGGTCGATGGTGGGGAATACGGCAATGTGCTCGGCGCGCATTTCAAGCGCGTTATTTCGCAGCCCAATTGGACGACTGCCTTCGGCAATATGGAAAAGAGCGGGGGACCGGGCGTCGATTTGCATATTCACGATACGCATTATATCCTGGTGTTGCTCGGTCGGCCAGATCGGGTGGTGTCTTCGGGCAGGCTGGTGCGAGATCGGTATGTGGAATATATTTCGACGAGTTATCAATACGATAGCCAGCCGGATTTGTGCGTGACGTGTGCTTCGGGTGCTATTTCTCAGCAGGGGAGGGCGTTTACGCACGGGTTTGAGGTTTATATGGAGCGCGCTACGGTGCTTTTCGAGTTTGCGACTCTGGGCGGCAAGCCGGTTGTGACGATGCCCGTGACCTTGTTGACGGATGATGGTGAGGTGCGAGTACCTGATTTGGGCGATGCCGATCCCGTGGTGGCATTTACCAACGAGATTCAAGCTGCGGTAGATGCCGTGGAAAGCGGCGAAGTTGCCAGAGAAATTTCTGGAGAGAGTGCTGCTGACGCGCTGCGTCTGTGTTTTGTGGAGGTTGAGTCGGTAAGGCGTAGGCAGGCAGTGGTGGTGTGAACAGAGACGAGTTCTACATCGGCTATAAAAAGAATAGGGGCGAACACAGTTCGCCCCTATTTGACTTTGCTTTTAACGCATTCTCACCTCAGCGACAGGCGTTCCCGCTGCCCCCTCGAGCATGAGACTGCTCGCTCTGGCAAGGGTGGCTGATATGTTTTCGAGGCTTTGGCCGTCGAAGGATTGACCACCAATGATTTTGGGACTGACGATGAGTGCCTGGCCAGCAGGTTCATCGAATAAGGCGAATGTCACGCTGCTGCCATAGCGCGCCATCGCGCTTATTGTGTCGTGAAATTGAGAGATGGTTTGAGTAGAGACATCGCCGACTTTCATTTCGATAAAGACAATATCGGGAAGTGCGGCATCCATGGCTTTTTGCGCGACCTCGATGATGAATGTGCTACCGAGTTTGCGGCTTTCTTCGCTGTCCATCAATACGCCGGATACCAGCCGACCAAATGCCTCATCTTTGATGATTTTTTTGAGTTTGAGAGCTTCCGGGGTCAGCTTGGGTTTGACTATGCGGTCGATATATCGCTGCGATTTGCCCTGTTTTATGGCTGTGCCGAGTTGTTCTTCTATGGTGCCTGCGATTTTTTCGAGGCTGGGTGCGTTGACGGCAGAAGGGCTGTATCTGGTACCATAGCCCTTGGTTTTGCTAACTATGGGGGGGATTTCTTTTTCCCCAGACTGATAGAAAGCCAGCGTGCGCGTATGGGTTTTGTCCTCGACGGCTTTGTTGTGATATTCAAATAGCGAAGGGACTTTGAGATTTTTGCCTTTGATTGCATTGGGTGAAGCCGTTTGAACGGTGGTCATCCAATCGCGCGATTTTTTGCCGTAGTCGATATTGTTAAATAATGCCCCTCTGTACGTCAGATAGGCGGGGATATTCGATCCCGACCCCGATCCGGTGATCGCAATGATGACCACGCCTTTGGGCAAGCCCTGGTCTGGTAGGACAAAAGATTCGAAAGCGTGTTCGAGCATGGCGTATTGAGCAGGTGTAAAGTCGGTGATATTCAGACTGGGACCTCCGCGCCCACCTCCACCGCCGCGTGCTCCTTGCCCCTGGCGTCCCTGTCCACCGCCGCGTGCTCCTTGCCCTCGTCGGCCCCCCTGTCCACCGCCGCGCACTCCTTGTCCCTGGCGCTCCTGTCCTCCACTGCGTGCTCCTTGCCCTTGCCCCCGACGTCCCTGTCTGCCGCCCTGCAGTGCCTGAAATTCGCGCAAGATATTGCCGAATACCGCGTTAAATTCCTGGCGATCGGTGTTGAGGATTTTGCGAAAAAAGAGTTCGAGTTGCTGGTGGCGAACGGGAAACAGATCGTCCCATTTTTTAGCCTGATCGAGTATGTACATCTGTATGGGGGCTGGCATTTGGTTGAGAATCTGCGCGTTGGCTTCGAGGAGTTTTTGGGCATCCCAGGGGTATTCGGCAAATTGTCTGCGTTGCTGGGGGCTCAAATCTGCGCGTCCACCACCGCCGCCGCCGCGTCCACCACCGCCACGTCCACCCCCTCCGCGCTGTGCGTAAATATCTGACAGGTCCAAGGCGCATAGTGCCGCGCCCATCAGTAAGATCGATATCCATCTTGAAGGTCGCATGGTTGCCTCCCGTGTGAAGAGATGACGCGTTTTCATACATCGTTTCAAAGATTTTTGTCGAGCCAGTCCAGGGCGGTTGTCCACGCGTTGCCCTGGGCGAGCAAGTCGAGTCCATGTCCCGTTCCCTGATAGCCGATTACGGCAGTAACCCCCCGGGTCAATTCAGACATGTTTTGGGATGAGGTGTAGGCATATCCATCGCCAAAAGCTGCGAGATAGAGAATGTTGCGGGGTGCAAAACCGGGAATATTGGTGCCGATGAGAATTTCCTGAGCCTGATTTTCGCGAAAGCTGGGCGAAACGGATACGGTTGCTTTGATATCGGGATACAGACCCGCGCTTACAAAGGCGATGTTGGCACCGATGTCTGTACCGATGACACCGATGCGGTTGGGGTCGGCTTCTGTGCGGGTTTTGAGAAATGCAATTGCAGCGACGACATCGAGCGGCATCTGGTTGAAGTCTTCAATGGAAAAGTTCTGGATTGTGTACGGTTGCCCATTGCGAAAGATGCTGTTGCCATGCCCGCGCAGATCAAAGGCGAGTGCCAAATATCCTCGCTCGGCAACGAGTTCGGGAACAAAGTCCGCCCACTGAATGTGGTTTTCGTTAAATGGATGGAGCAGGATGACTGCAGGGCGAGGGGCGGGGTGATTGGGCGAAGAAAAGAGTGTGCCAAATAACAGAAAGCCGTCTGGCGTTTGAAATTGTACGGGTTCCAGGCGCGCGTGCTGGGCGGTGAGTTCAGGTTCGGTAGGTGTCGGCGCAGTGGTGCCGCCGCATCCGATTAAAAATATCGCGATCCACAGGTATTGGCGCATGATATTATCCTTTGAGCTATTTTATTTTTGACTATTGTAGATAGATGTTTGTTCCTCAGAATAAGGGGAACATAAGGCAATTGAACTATAATAGCAAGGCGAGCAAGCAAGCATACCCCATTTTAAGGAGGAAAGATGCCAGAATTTACGCGTTATGATTTGATTCTGATGGCGATTACCGGAGGGCTTTTTATCGTGGGATTGTGGTGTACGATTTTTGCCTTTCTCTATGGATTTATGAAGCGCTTAGATCAGATTATTTTGCTGTTGAAGCAGGCGAATCAAGATGCCGATGCGGCTTCTTGAGAATGGTTGCCTATTTTACCATGGGCATTTATATTGGGCAAAATAGTTCCCAAAAACACTTTCTGAAAGGACAATGAATGAGCAAACCGAATATTTTGATGATTATAACTGATCAGCAGCGGTGGGATGCGCTGAGTTGTGTGAGCGATTGGCTGGAGACGCCCAATATGGACCGCATTGCGGCCGAGGGCGTGCGGTTTTCAAATTGCGTGACCAATTCCCCGGTGTGTATTCCAACGCGGTTGAGTCTGGCTACCGGGCATTATCCGCACAATACGGGGGTTTGGGATAATCAGGACCACACGTTATCGCCAGATTGTCCAACGTGGATGCAGGCGGTGCGCGATGCGGGGTATCGCACGAGTCTGTTTGGCAAGACGCATTTACACCCGCACGGAGGCGATTTGAGGGATCGCGAGCATTTGATGCACAGTTATGGGCTTGATGATGTGGATGAGATTGGCGGGCCAAGGGCGAGCGCGCGATGTTTGTCGTATATGACGGCGATGTGGGAAGAGAAGGGGTTGTGGGCTGCGTATCAGGCGGATTTCGAGGAGCGTTTTAGCAATAAGCCCTGGGTGACGCGGCCATCGACATTGCCTTTTGAGGATTATGCGGATGTGTATGTGGGACAGCAGGCGAAGAAGTATCTGGCGGGATATGACCGCGATCAACCCTGGTTCTGCTGGGTGAGTTTTGGGGGGCCTCACGAACCGTGGGATACGCCAGAACCCCATTATAGCCGGTATAACCCGGAGGATATGCCCGATCCGGTTGCGGCGCCAGAGGATGACCGCGAGCGTCCACGGGGTTTGTTAGATGCCAAGCAAAAGATACCTTTTGAACCGGGAGAAGAGAAATTGTTGCGCGCAAATTACGCGGGCAATGTCACGTTGATTGACGATCAGATTGGCGAGATTTTCGATGTGATTGAACAGCGCGGCGAGATGGATAATACGGTTGTTGTACTGACGTCGGATCACGGCGAGATGAATGGGGATTACGGTTTTATTTATAAGAGCAATCTTTTAAATGGTGCGGTGCGGGTTCCCCTGCTGATTCGCACGCCCGGGACGGCGAGTAGTGATGTTGCTGGTTCGGTGTGTGATAGTCCTATTGAGTGGTTTGACGCGGGACCGACGCTGGTTGAGCTCGCAGGGGGTGAACTCGACTTCAGACAGTTTGCCAAATCGGCCTGTCCCGTTCTGGAAGATCCGACGCGAGAACACCGCACAGAAGCGATATCGGAATACGGTGGGGAAATTATGTTGTTGGATCGCGAATGGAAAATCGCGCTGAATCGCGAGGGACAGCCCTATTTGCTTTTTAATGTGCAAGAAGATCCCGGTGAGGTGAATAATCTCGCGGGTTTGCCCGAGATGGCCGAGGTTGAGAATCAACTGCGCCTGCGGATTCTCGATCGCGTGGCTTCGTCACAGGTTTTGTCGGGGGCGCATTTTGCGTTGGGGACATGAGGAGGCGCGATGTTTGAGGGCAAGCCGCATATTATTTTTGTGATTACAGATCAGCAGCGTTTTGATACCATTCACGCCTGGGGATATGATTACATGGTTACGCCCACGCTGGATCGGCTCGCGAGAGAGAGTGTGTCGTTTCGGCAGGCGTATTGTCCCGGTGCGACGTGTGTGGCGTCGCGGGCGGCAATTTTTACGGGTATGTACCCGCATACGACGGGCGTTTATAGTTTTGATCACTGGGCAAATCACCGCAACTGGGTGCAGGATTTATCGGATGCGGGCTACTATTGCGTGAATATTGGCAAGATGCACTTGACTCCGCGTGATATTCCCGGTGGATTTCACGAGCGCGTTATTGTGGAAAATCCCACCAATAAAGCACTGGATGGCGGTGGGGCAGATGACGATTGGGGCAGGTACATGACGTTTCACAATGTGAAGCGGCCCAATGATCGCAATAAGGCAGATCCCGAGTGGCTCAACAAATGTCAGGGGGTTGTGTGGCACGAGGAGGCGCGGTTTCACAGCGATGTGTTTATCGGCAATTCTGCGTTGAACTGGATTCGCAATCACCAGGGCGATAAACCGCTGTTTCTCCAGGTTGGATTTACGGGACCTCACGAGCCCTGGGATCCTTTGCCAAGACATTTGGATTTGTATCGCGATCGAGATATGCCGCCGTGTGTAAAGCGCGATGGAGAATTGGAGGATAAGCCGCCGCAACATGCGGCGCATCTGGATATGCACGCGACGACTGATCACGAATCGCAAATCGATTTGCGCGGGCGCACAGATGATGAACTCGCCGAGATGAAGCGGCATTATTACGGGAATATTTCGACGGTTGATGAAAAGCTGGGCGAGATTATGGATGCTCTGCAAGCGCGGGGGTGGTTGGAGAATAGTTTGTTGATTTTTTGTTCGGATCACGGCGAGATGCTGGGCGATCACGGGTTGGCGTATAAGTGGTTGATGTACGATCCGATTGTGCATATTCCGCTGATGATTCGCACGCCGCAGTCTGTTGATCGTCCGTGCGAAACACGCGATCTGGTTTCGCTTATGGATTTGGGTCCGACGATTCTGAACGCTGCGGGGGTAGCTGTTCCGACCTATTTGGAGGGGCGTTCTTTGATGCCGTATTTGAATGGGGAGACGCCCGTGCCTCGAAAATACGTTTTCTGCGAGGATAATTATCAGATTATGATGCGGTCACAGACCCATAAGATGGTGTATTATATCGGGCAAGCAGAAGGCGAGTTGTATGATTTAGATCGCGATCCCGGAGAGTTGTGGAATGTTTGGAATAGGTCTGAATACGCCGATGTGAAAGGCGAGATGTTCACAGATTTGCTCAGTTGGATGGCGACGAGCAATTATTACAATGCCGGATACAAACGCCAGCGCAGCAAACAATATCGCATGCGATGGCCCTCGGAAAACGACGCGTATTTGCACGGGCGCAAAGGGCAACCAAAACCCCGGGCTGTCGATTTGTAGAGGGTGACATACAATATGATCGCAGACTTGTGAGAAGAGGAGACGCAATGGCGACGCTACAACTGAAAGTGCAGTACTTCCAAGACAGCACGCCCCCAGAAGTGCCCTGCCGTGAGGAAAATTTCGTCGTGCGGGAACTGGATTTCGCCCTGCCAGTCGAGCAGACGGCGCTAGTGCTGATCGACCTGTGGAACGTGCATCACATCGATAGCTGGATCGAGCGCGCCGAGGCGGTGACCAAGGAAGTGATTGCGCCGCTTATCGGGCGAGCGCGCGAATATGGCCTGACCATCGTGCAGGCACCCAGTCCCGGAGTACTGGCCAATTTCCCGGATAAGTACGAGGTGTACCAAGGCTGCACGCCCGAGCCTGAACCGGGGCCGCCGCCGAGTTGGCCGCCAGCCGAGTTCCGCAACCGGCAGGGGACGTACGCCTGTTTCCGGGGGCCGCGCAACCAAGAGCCGGGCATTGATCTTTATTGGCAGAGCCTAACCGGGCAACTCGATATTTCGCCCCACATCGCCGTGGAGGAAGGGGACTTTGTCGTGGGCACGGGCCAGCAACTGCACGATTTGTGCCAAGAGCGCGGCATTCTGCATTTGCTCTTCGCCGGCTTTGCGACCAACTGGTGTATATTGGGCCGCGACTACGGGGTTCGCGCCATGCGCGGGCGGGGCTATAACACCATTTTGGTGCGAGAGGCCACGGACGGAGTGGAATTTCCCGATACACTAGAGGCTAAGTGGGCCACGGAATTGGCCGTGCGCGAAGTCGAGCAAGTGCATGGCTTTTCCACCTCGACAGCCGATTTTTACGCCGCCTGCACCCGAATTGTGCATTGAGATTATGTCACCGAGCAATTCCATGGATGAGATGGAAGAGAAGAAAGATCTTTATATGGAGCGCGGTGCTTTAGAAGTCTGGATTTGCGAAGAATCGGGTGCCATCAGTTTTTGGGATATTCAGGGCAAAATATCGACGTCCGTCCTGTTTCCAGACTTTCCCGAATCTATTCATGTGCCTTTTGAGAAATAGTCGGATATAATGCCGGATACAAACGCCAGCGCAGCAAGCAATACGGCATGCGCTGGCCTTCGGAAAACGACGCGTATTTGCACGGACGCAAAGGACAGCCAAAACCCCGAGTTGTCGATTTGTAGAGGGTGATATACGATTTATGCGCGTGATTACTGAATTCCCCCGACCTGTTCGGGAGATTGAGCATACCTGGATTCCCCTGTCAGATGGCACGCGATTGGCCGCGCGCATCTGGTTGCCAGAAGATGCAGAACAAAATCCCGTGCCAGGTATTCTGGAATATTTGCCGTACCGCAAAAGCGATGGTACTGCTGTACGGGATTCGGTTCATCATCCCTATTTTGCCGGTCATGGGTACGCCTCAATCCGCGTGGATATGCGGGGAAGTGGCGATTCTGAGGGCGTGCTTTTAGATGAATACTTGCCGCGAGAACAAGAAGACGCGCTCGAGGTCCTTTCTTGGATTGCAGCGCAACTCTGGTCAACGGGCAAGGTGGGCATGTACGGCAAATCGTGGGGTGGGTTCAATGGGTTGCAGGTCGCCGCACACCAGCCTCCTGAACTCAAAGCTGTAATCAGTTTGTGTTCGACCGATGATCGCTACGCAGACGATGTGCATTACAAGGGTGGATGTGTGCTGGCGTCTAAGATGCTGTATTGGGCATCGACGATGCTGGTCAATTGTGCTTTGCCACCCGATCCCAAAAATGCAGGTGATAAATGGCGTGAGATGTGGTCTGAAAGGCTGAATCATCTCGCGCCATTTGTCGATATATGGATGGCGCATCAGGTGCGTGATGCCTACTGGAAACAGGGATCGGTGTGTGAAAACTTTTCTGCGATCACATGCGCGGTTTATGTTGTTGGCGGGTGGGCAGATGGCTATACCAACACGATTCCCCGATTGCTCGAAGGATTGACCTGCCCGAAAAAAGGGCTTATTGGTCCCTGGGCACACCAATTTCCCGAACGAGGGACTCCCGGTCCTGCGATTGGGTTTTTGCAGGAATGTTTGCGGTGGTGGGATTACTGGTTGAAGGGGATAGATACCGGCATTATGGAAGAGCCTGTATTGCGCGTGTGGATGCAGGAGAGTAAAAAGCCAGCTGTTGATCACAAGACCTGGCCGGGGTTCTGGATAGAGGAGCATATCTGGCCCCGTGGTGAAGTGCGCGAATATCCGTTGGGCAGGGATGGATCACTCGGCGAGGAGTCGAGAGAGGTGGACGATATGGTTATTTCTGGAATGCTGGCACACGGGCTGGATTCTGGAAATTGGTGTCCAATGGGTGTCATAGGTGATTATCCGCCAGATCAGCGTGCAGAGGATGGGCGGTCTGTGACTTTCACATCGCAACCTTTAGAGGAGTCGCTCGATATTCTGGGTTTTCCCGAAGTGTCTATGCGCTTGTCAGCGAATAGGGAACGCGCGCTAATCTCCGTGAGATTGTGTGAGGTTTTCCCAGACGGCACATCCGCACTTTTGAGCTGGGGGTTACTCAATCTGGCGCATGGCGAAATGCACGAGGTGGTCAGATATCTCAAACCCGACGAGATATTGGATGTCACGGTGCAGCTCAATGCCATTGGCTGTCGCATATCTGAAGGGAATGCTCTACGTGTATCTTTATCGCCTGCGTATTGGCCCCAGGCGTGGCCGTCACCTGAACCGGTGACTTTGCGACTTAATGGTGGGTGTTTGCGTTTGCCTATATGGTCTGGTCAAGCTCTGAAAGCATCTTACGATGAACCCGAAGGTGCCTGTGAACTGAAACACAGCGTGCTTCGGAAGTCAGGTCGATTTCCCATTGGACATTGGCATGCGGTTGATGAAAAACTGATTTATGAGGTTTTGACGGATGGTGGGCGTTTGCGGTTTGAAGATGGTCTTGAGTTAGATGAGTGGGCGAAAGATCTGTGGGAAATAGAAATGATGGACCCACTTTCAGCGATCGCGAAGTGCGAGCGGAAAATTGAGCTTGTTAGAGGCGCGTGGCGTGTTCGGGTAGAGACGCAGAGTGACATGCGCTGTGATGAGAGACTGTTTTATCTGACGAATAACGTTGTGGTCCATGAAGGCGAAAAGGCAATTTTTCATCGCGATTGGCACAGTGAAATACCGCGTGAAGGATGTTGACGGTATATCGGACAACTTAAAAAAATAAAGTTTGACGGCAGTCTCCCAGGCATTACACGGGTGACCATGTCGTCGATTAAGACTTGTGCCTTTTAGATAGTCGTATATATTTTTGATTATAGATGTGCTAATGTTAATCCATATTACACAGAGGTGGACATCTTGAAGAAAACAACTCCTATGGTACATCGCGTTCCTTTAACCGAAGCCCGCACCAATTTGGGACAGATCGTAAGGCGGGCACATCTCAATAACGAGTGTTTTATCCTGGAAAAGAACGGTATTCCCATTGCTGGTATTATGGATATAGATGATATGGAAGATTGGTTGGAACTCCAGGATCCCGAGATGCAGAAGCAGATTGCGGAGGGATATAAAGAATATCGGCAAGGCAGAACCAGACCTCTGGATGATTTTTTGTCTGAACTCCATGCTGGCGACGACCCCAAAAAAGTAAAAACGCATTCATAGGCACTATCTATAATGCCGCAACCGTTTCTTGTTCGTACTTCATCTCGATTTCTGCGCGATGCTCGAAAACGCCTTAGACAACATCCCGAACTGGTGGAAGTCCTTGAGGGGTTACGTGTCATTCTCGGCGAGGATCCCTATAATCACACAAGGCAATACCATATTAAAAAACTCAAGGATATAAAATCGGGAGAGGGCCAGTGGCGCATTCGGCATGGCGACTATCGCCTGCGTTACGATATATTCGGTCAGGAAGTTGTTTTGTACTCTTTTCGCCATCGTAGAGAAGTATATTGACTGATCAGCGAGAAAAGAAGCCCTCCTGAAAAAGACAGGAGGGCTTTTGATATTACAATCCATCAAGTTGGAGTTTAAGGGCTCAGAGCAGGACCCCGGCAATCGCCTGAAGTGATTCCGAAATAAGAGGATAATCCATAAAAGCATTATCAGTCAATCCACCAATAAGCGAAATACAACTCAAAACGACAGAAATCAAGTTAACCATAGTATGATCTCCTTTCTCTTTGAAAAAAGAAAAAAGGCGATCGACAAGGCTATCCTGCGCCGCGCGAGATCGCGCTCTGAGACCTCAATTTATAAAAATAAGGAGATTCGGCATGATATGCCAGTTTTTTCCATTTGTAACGCATAATACATCCTCCTATCCTTGTGGGTCATGGCACATTTCTCTCATAAAGGCTTGTTGTTCTTCTCTGGGGTGTGTTGCCACACGCTCCTCTTGCAATTGCCTCGGTAATCCCCTATTTAATAGTAGCATTTTAACATTAATTTCCAGCACTAAGAGAGTAGCAAATGAATGCAAGTGAGATATTGGCCTGCGCCGCGTACTATCATGCATTTGGTCATTGGCAAGCCGCACGCGATCTTGAGACGCGGATTAAGAAGAGTTTTGAAAATCCGGATGATTACTTTAACCCCGATAAGTTCGCACGAAACCTGTACCCTTTTTTTTTCAGATGCAATGTTATCCATAATATAAATAATGCGTACGAACACATTTTAAGATCAATTATTTATTCCGAAGGCAAGGGGCGTACCAAAAATGAAAGAGATGGTATGGGTATCTACGGGCATAATTTTCAAAACAAACTTTGTCATATCCCCCATAAAACAACACAAAAATTTGATGGGCAAATAAAAAAGCATCTACGAGAAATAAAAAGTATGGGGGATCATGAATCTAAGACAAGAGAAGAAAAAGCAATCCAGAAACAGCGGTTCAGACAGTTTGGGTCTCTTTGGAAACTGGCAAAATTTCTTCAGCAAAGCCAAAAATTAGACGATGTAAGGTATGTGTATGAGCATCTCACAGAAACAGAAAGTGTATCTGCTATAGGATCTAACGATATCCAAATGGTGTTTATAATCTTGACACCCATTTTTGCAACCCAACATGATACCCTGTTAAAATATTCAACCTTTCGTCATGTACACAACAGTTTGTACACAACACTATCACTAAAAAAGTAGAAAATTGATTCTCCTCTTGCATTTTGGGGACTGTCAATTCTAAAAAAGGGCGCAGAGTTAAATTCTACGCCCTTTTTTATTATACGATAGTATCTGTTTTCCAACCAATTCTTTAAAGATGATAGGTTCTCTCCTGATGGCTTTCCTACGATAAGGCTCTCGCACTCTGTTCCTGTCGATATCAGTTTGCTACGTCTTACATTTGATCAAACGATTCTGCCATAGAGTTAGCACAATGTCCATCTGACCATTTTCGACCTTATCTTCTCCTTTTAAAGCCTTTTTCCATAGTCTGTTCTTATCAGATGCAAAGGATGGGTCTGAACAAAGCAATTGAACTGCTTCAAGGGCATACTGTTTGTTCAGTACAGACCGCGTATAGTTACCCCGGGCTACACCGCAGACTATGCCTTCCTCGCATAAACCGAGGTATGCTGCACGCGGACAACCTTTTTCACGAGCGGATTTCTGAGTAGGAAATTGACGTTTGGTAGCAGTCTTCCATGCATCGCATGGGCGATACCCGGCTTGTCGAATTAGGCTTGTAGCCTTAACCGCCGCATCTCCGTATTTCCCCATGATAGGTTCTCCTGAGAAGTAACTACGCCACAACGGGAGTAATGACAAAAAACCTTCTGGATTGCGGCTCAAAACCATGCCGCAATGACAACTCCCAACCGACTCTCAGCCTCCAAACCTCCAATGCTCATTACACAGAAACGACTTGTCGTGTGTCTTCAATTTCGGCGTCGAGATTGCCCGACAGGTCGTTGTTGTTGAGGTGAATGCGGTCGGCTTTTTCGCCGATGTGAACACCTATGCGCTGGGTTGCTGTTTCGTCGTTGCCAATGCGATTATTTGTGAAGGTGAGATCGTGGGTTTCGCCCAGGATGCGCACGCCATAGCCTTTGTTTTTGTCGCCATTGTCGAGAATTTGATTGTTCTCAAAGGTGTTGCGATGCCCGCCCATGGGTTCGGATTCGTTGCGGAAGAGTATGCCTTCACAGCCGTTGCGCAATGATCGGTTGTTGGAAAACAGATTGTCGGTGTCTTTGTGACCAATGGAGATGCCCGTGTCGCCATTGTCGATGAGGTCGTTGTTTTCAAAGACACCGTGTTTGACGCGCCAGCACAGAAAGAGGCCAATGCGACCGTTGTTTTCCGAGCGGCAGTTGCGGATGATGGGGTGCTGGCTGCCGCTGCCCGGGTGCAGGCCCAGGTGGGTATTGCCCGTGCAGGTGCAGTTTTCGACTGTGACGTGCTGGCTCTGCTGGAAGCTGATGCCATCGCCGTGATAATTTTTGATCGCGCAGTTTTGCAGGATCGTATGATGCCCCCGGTAGAGGAATATGCCGGCGCCGCGGCAACCGTTGAGGTGCGGGTTGTTTTCGCCGTTGCCATCTACAGTCAGATTTTCTATTCGAGCATTTTCGATGTGGTAGCCGCTGATGACCGGGAAGGTGGTTGCAGCGCGCGCATTGCGAGAGACGAGGTAGTCGCCTCCCATAGGCACATTGACGCCAAAGGTGTTGTCCTTTTGCCAGAGGATGGTACCGACGGCGGTGTGGAATCCACCGCCCTTATCGTCTGTGATGCTGACGCCGTAGCCCACTTTGAATCCATCGAGATTTTCAAGAGTGATCTGTTCTTCGCCAAAATCTCCGTCGAGGAGAAGTGGGGCCTCAATGCCGTTTGCCTTCCGCAATGTGGTATTTTCGCCCTGTCCTTTGACCGTGATGTTGCTGCGGAGATGGAGCGCGTCGCGCATGATGTACGTGCCGGATAGGATTTCAACTGTGCCTCCGCCGAGCGCAGCCGTGTAATCGACTGCTGCTTGCAATGCGCGGTTGTCATTGCCGATGATGTCGGCATTTTTTTGTCCGACGGTGATGTGTAAGCCAGTCATGGGAATCTCCGTGGGTTAATCGATGCGAATTTCCTGTCCGGTTTCGCCACTTTCGAGCAGGGCTTCCATCATTTGCTGCACCTGATATCCGTGATGCAGGGGTGCTTCGCAGGTTTTGCCGTCGAGGATGCAGTCGATAAAGTGGCCCGCAATGCGGTCCCATGCCTGGGTTGCAAGCGGGATATCGACGGCGATGTCGTGTGGGACGCCGTCCTGTGTTTTGTAGATTTTGAGCGGGCGGAATTGCGCGCCTGCTTCGTCGCCAAAGAGTTCGATCTGGAGTTCATTGGGCTGATGAGATGCCCAGAAGCTTTCGACCTGAAGACCCGCGCCGTTTTCAAAGCGGATGAACCCACCGGCATAGTCGTCAGCGGCGTATTGTTCGTAGGTGCTGCGCGGGACTTGTCTAAAGCCCCAATAGCCGCGTCCGCGCGGTCCAAATTTTGCGCCGCACACGCCTGTGACGGTGGCGGGTTTGGGCATGCCGAGCAAGTACCACACGGCGTCGAGGACGTGGACGCCCATGTCGCGGAATGCGCCGCCGCCTTTTTGGATGAATCCGAGGTTCCACGCGGGGATGCCGCTTCGGCGCACGCTGCGGGCGCGGGCGTAGTAGAGGTCGCCAAAATAGCCTTCGCGCGCGAGGTTGCCCAGGTACTGGCACTGGTCGGAAAATCGGGTGGAGAGCGACATCATGTTGACGACGCCAGATGCTTCGGCGGCTTCGACGAGTTTTTGTGCTGCTTGCTCAGAATCCGATAGTGGTTTGGTGACCATGACGTGTTTGTCATTTTTGACGGCTTCGAGTGCGATGGGCACATGCCACTGGTTTGGGGTGCCTACAAATACCGCGTCGATGTCGGGGTCTTTACACATTTCTTTGTAATCGGTGTAGAATTTCTGTTCGCCGGGCAGTTCGCGGGCAAATTCTTCCATTCTTTCGGGGATCAGGTCGCATAGTGCGACGACTTCGCCGCGATCATTTTTCGCAAGGGCGCGGCCATTGGGTTTGCCAATGCCCATACCGACGACACATACGCGGACTTTTTTTTCTGGCATGATGCACTCCTGGTGTTAAATTGGATGGGTTGTGAGAATGCGCCCTGTATTATGCAAAAAAAAGAGGGATTTACCAATATAATTTCACGGAAAGGATATGTGTTATGCTCACTATAGAAGGTTGTCGTAACCGGCAGCAGCGATTTCGAGCGCGTCTCTCCGAGGAGGGGATTGACGCGGTTATTATTACAGATTATCGGGATATCTACTATTTGACCGGTGTGCTTCTGTCGGCATATCCATCGTTTTCTTTTCCCGCGCTTCTGTATTTGGAGACCGAGGGAGGATCGTGGCTGGCGTCAACGACTGACGAAGGGGATGCGGCTGTGGATGAGCGCGTGGTGTACGATTCGCATGTGCTTTACACTATGAATCCCGATCCGATGCGCTTGCTGAATGCGGCTGTGGCGCAAAAGCTCCGCGATTGCCGGGGTATTTCTCGTTTGGGCTGGCAGCAGGAAGCCACGCCCAAGTTGCTCGCCGATACAATAGCAGATGCTCTGGGTGGCGAATGGGTGGGGATAGACGATTTGTTGATTGCACAGCAGATGAGTAAGGATGCCGATGAAGTTGCGATGTTGCAAAAGGCGATTGATATTAATCTGCGGGCTTATGACCGCGTGCAAGAGGTGATTGCGCCGGGTGTGAATGAACTGGATGTGCTCGCGGCGGGTCAGCAGGTCGCGCTGAATGCCGCGGGTGAGGTGTTGCACCACGGGGGCGATTACCAGTGCGGGCAATTGGGTGGGCCTGCCAGAGATCGGATTATTGAAGATGGGGAGTTGTATGTTATTGACGCACAGACAGAATATCACGGGTACTGGTCCGATCTGTGTCGTACTTTTGCCGTGGGCGATCCCACAGATTTGCAGGCGTCGGTGTACGATCTTTTGAAAGCTATTTTAGAGGATGTTCCCAATCTGGTAGGGCCTGGTGGACGGGGGACTGTACTGTGGCATACGATTGATGAGAGAATCCGCGAGCATCCCCATTTGTCCGATATTGGACTGATTCATCACGCGGGACACGGCGTGGGGATTCGCGCACACGAGCCGCCCGATTTGAATCGGGACCGAGAGGGTATTTTTGAGGTGGGTACGGTCTTTTCCTGTGAGCCGGGTGCGTATAGCGAGGCATTGAACGGGGGCATTCGGTTGGAGAATACGTTTTTGGTGACGGAAGATGGGGTGCAGAATCTGACGAATTATCCGCTGGTGTTAAAGCGGTGAAATAGAGAGTACAGGTCGCCTGCTCAGAGTGTGAGCACATTGCCCGTGTCCGCAGCTTCACGTGCTTGTAGGCACAGGCGCGTGACTTTTATGGCTTCGTCGGGACCGATGATGTGAGGTGCTGTGCCCGTGCGTTCACCGTGGAGGTTGACGAGGAAATTTTCTTCGGGTGGCAGGGGCAAGTCGCGTGGTGCTTCGCCCGAGCGTATCAGATGCGTGCGGTCGTCGATGACTTCGATGACGCCTTCTGATCCGGCGATTCGGAGGCGGTCGTCGCCGTGGGTGGGTGCTGTTGGGGGGCGCAAATAATCGAGGTTGATCATTGCCGTGCCGCCATTGCTCAGGCGGAAGAGCATGCCGCCGTGGTCTTCACAGCCGGGATAATCGGGATGGGCGAGGTTGCCGTGAAGCGCGGCGACTTGTGTGTATTCACGCCCGGTTGTCCAGCGCGTGTAATCGACGGCGTGGATTGCGACCCAGGGGATTGTGCCGCCGTAAGTTTCTCGCTTTTTGAAAAAGTCTGGGCGCGTGCCAAAGCGATAGGATTTTTGCGCGGTTGCCAGAATGGGTTCGCCGATGAGACCGTCTTGAACTGCCTGGTGTGCTGCGCGAAATGCGGGGGATAGTCGCAGGCCAAACATGGCGGTGAGGCGAATCCCGCTGTTTTTGACCGATTTTTCAAGGGCGTCGAGATCTTTCAGGGTGGTTGCAACGGGTTTTTCACTGACGATGTCGATTCCGCGGTTTGCAGCGGCTATTGAGGCTTCGGCGTTGAGGGAATACGGACGACATATACTGACGAGATCGATTTCTTCGGTGTCGAGCATGTGGCGATGGTCGTCATACAGGCGGGTGTGTGCGGTGAATGCCGCGTGCGATTTGACTCTGGCGAGGGTGTCGTCGGGATGCCCTTTGGCGCAGGCGATGAGTTGTGCGCCGGGGATGTGCGCGATGCCGTCGAGTACCATGTTCTGATGTCCGTCGCTGCCGATTTGTGCAATTTTGAGTGGCATGGTGTTCTTGCTCCTGTTGTTGAGATTTGGAATGATGGCTTTAATTAACGGAGGATCAGATGCTTTCGCAAAAGTATTCGGAAGACGTGTTAAAAGATATTTTGATTCCGCGGGATGACTGGCAGCCTTTTCCCACGGCGTTGACGCGCTATGCGTGGGATGCGTTGCCAGACGCGGTGCGGCAGGCGCAAATTGCGCGGGGGGAAGATCGCCTGAATTTTGACTGGCCGGGCGTACCTGCGGTGCGGTTTTTGGATTATGCGCGCAATGGGAATCGCTCGCGGTACGAGAGCTTGAGTTTTGGGCGGCGCACGGCGCTGTCCGATCTGGTTCTGGCAGAGTGTGTGGAGGGCAAAGGCAGATTTTTGGATGATATTACCAATGGTATCTGGTGCATTTGCGAGGAGTCTTTTTGGGGTGTGCCCGCGCATATTGGTGTGCAAAAGGCGGGTAGTGGTCTGCCGGATACGGCTGAGCCGATTGTCGATCTGTTTGCCGCAGAAACGTCGGAATTGCTGGCGTGGACGGTTTATTTTCTGGGCGCACAACTCGACGCGGTTTCGCCTTTGATTGTGCCGCGCATTGCGCGTGAGATGCAATATCGCATTTTGACGCCTTTATTGGAGCGCGAAGATTTTGGCTGGATGGGATATTCGGGTGCGCGCGTGAACAATTGGAATCCGTGGATTGTGTCGAATTGGTTGACTTCTACTTTGTTGATGGAGACCGATGAAGCGCGGCGGGTTGCTTCGGTGTTTAAGGCGATGCAGACAGTGGATAATTTTATCGATCCGTATCCGGAGGACGGGGGGTGTGACGAGGGACCGGGCTATTGGGGGCGTGCGGGGGCATCGCTTTACGATTGTTTGGAGTGGCTTTACAGTGCAACGGGTGGGTCAATTGATGTGTACGATGAGCCGCTCGTTCAGAATATTGGCAAGTTTATCTATCGGGTGCAGATTGCGGATCGATATTTTATCAATTTTGCCGATGCGTCGCCTGTGGTGATGCCAGCTTTTGCGGTTGTCTATGGCTATGGCAAGCGCATTGGGGATGACGCGATGGTGGCTCTCGGCGCGTGGTCTGCAAAACAACAGGGCGTTGCCGAGAAGGGTCTTTCGGAGTCTTTTGGGAGCATGGGGCGCGCATTGCCCGCGCTGTTTTCTCTGAATGAGATTCTCGATGCAGAAGCTGCGCAGCCGTTGCCGCGCGATGTGTTTTTGGACGAGATTGAGGTGTTTGTCGCTCGCGATCAAGGGGGTTCGGCAGATGGATTTTTTGTGGGGGCAAAGGGCGGGCACAATGCCGAGAGTCACAATCACAATGATATCGGGCATGTGGTGGTTTATTTAGATGGCCAGCCAGTGCTCGTGGATGCGGGGGTCGAGACTTATACGGCTAAGACGTTTAGCAGTGAGCGGTATGACATTTGGACGATGCAATCCCAATATCACACGTTGCCGACGGTGAATGGACAGATGCAGATTCCCGGGCGGGTTTATTCGGAGGCGGGGATTGATTATCACTACGATATTGCCGCTCGAGATGTGTCATACACGGCGAGCGAGGCAGATGCGACGTTCACGTTGGATCTGGCACAAGCCTATCCGCCAGAGGCTCAGATTGATTCTTGGATGAGGACGGTTGTTTTGCATCGCGGCGAGGGTGTGACGATTGCAGATCAATATGCGTTAAAAGCCGTGACGGGCGATGTTGTGATGAATGTTTTGACGGCGTGTGGTGCTGAGGATAGCGGCGATGGGACAATCGCGTTGAACGAGGTAGAGTTGGCGGATGGACGAGTATCAGGCGCGGCGCGTTTGCACTATGATGTGGATGTATTCGATGTGGCGATTGAAGATATTGCGATTGAAGACGCGCGATTGAAGACTATTTGGGGCGATTTGTTGCGAAGAATCACGCTGACGGTTAAGAATCCCGAGCCGCGTGGCGGGTGGACAATTCGAGTGACGCGGTGATGTTGGATTTCCGGAACTAAAAGAGGAGCAAGGTTATAAGGACTTGCTCCTCTTTTTATTCGATTAAGGCTTCGGAGATTGCGTCGTGAAATTCGGGGCGAAGATGGGCAATTTGAATGTTCTCGCGGGTGGGGTGTACGCGGTTGGTGAGGAGGATGACGCCGAGGTCTCGTATGGGGTCTCCCCATACGGATGTGCCAGTGAATCCGAGGATGCCGAAGGATTTGTCGCTAAAGTAGCGGCCGCTCGAACTTGCGCCGGGTGAGACGGTGTCCCAGCCGAGTGCCCAGGTGCTGTTGGACGCGATATTGGCGCGGGTGGTGAATTGTGGAATGCTCTGTTTGGGAAAGATGCCTGTGCCGAGCCATGCGAGCAGGCATTTCGACAGGTCATGCGCTGTGGAAAAAAGACCGGCGTGGGAGGCGATACCACCCATTGCGGCGGTGTTTTCATCGTGGACTTCACCGTGTACGAGGTGATCGCGCAAGTCGGAGCCATCTTCCGTGGGCGCAATGCGGTGTTTGAGATGGGGCGGTGGACAGTACAATGTGTCGTTCATTTTGAGCGGTTCGAATATGTGCTGTTTGACGAGGTGATCCAGGCGGTGGCCGCCGATGGTTTCGAGGATTTTACCCAGGGTGAGAAAGCCAAGATCGCTGTACACGGTGTCTGTGCCGGGTTCATAAATTAAGGGGTGTTGGCAGGCTGCGTTGAGCATGGCATCGCGGATGTCAATATCGTGCGTTGTGCTTTGGTTTTCGTACAGGTGAACATGTGCGGGCAGGCCGCTGCAATGGGCGAGCAGGTGCCGGACTGTGACGCGATTTTTGTTCTTTCCGGTGAAGGAGGGTACATAATATTGCACGGGTGCGTCGAGATTGAGGCGATCTTCATCGGTAAATAACATGCAGAGTGTTGTGGTGGCGATGACTTTGGTGACGGAAGCGAGGTCGTAGAGAGTATTGATTTGCACGGGTGTGGCGTTGGGTTGATAGGTATGGTGGCCCACAGCCCAGCAGGTGACGATGCCCGCACGGCGCAGGACGAGACCGACAGCACCGGGGGTGGTGCGGGTATGCACATGGTGTTGTAATACTCGACGGGCGCGGTCGAGTTTTTGCGAATTAAAACCGAGTTGTTCGGGTGTCATTTGTGCCTCCCAGTTTCCAGCCTCTTGCACATCGCATTTCTGTGTTCTATATTGTTGAAAGTACGAGACAAAAACAAGGGGAATTTGACAGGGAAAGGTCGTTTTATGAGATATCGACATATCTTTGGAATGGGTGCGTTTATTGCTCTGTTTTTTGCGATGTGTATGCCCGCTGAGGGACAGGTGAATGTGGAACGGCTCGAGAGCATTGCGCGACATGTGGCGCAGGCGGTTTTAGCTGAGGGGGATTCTCTGACGGCAGAGCAGGTTGCATGGGTCGAGCGCATGACCGCGCAATTGGCGGAGGATGTGGTGTTTCTGGACGAACAAAAACAGCGGTTGGAAGAAATGCGTCGCGAAAGAGATGCGTCGATTCGGAATATCGCGAATCAGATTGCCAAAGGGATCGGTGTTCTGATTGCTCTGCTGGTTTTGTGGGCGATTTTCCGTGTCTTTAGAAGGGGGTTGCGTGCCGAGTCGGGAGATGATCCTCTTGGGGTGTTGATTGCGATGCGCACAGAAGCGCGGGCGCAGAAACTCGGCGAGATGCTTGTTAAAGAAAATTTGGCGACGGGTGGAACTGTCGCACCGAGTGTCCGTTCAATCTATCGCAGGGAGGATGGGGTGCGAGAAGCTGCTGAGGCGATGGTTTTTTTGAAGACGACGCGTGCACAATTAAGCAGTTTGATGGACCGAGCAGAGGAATTGGGTGGGGGCAAGACGCCAGAACTCGTTGTGATACGTGAGGTGTGAAAGCATGTTAAAAGTCTGGACCGTCATTCTGTTTGGATTTTGTTTTATTGTTTCCGCAGGGGCTGAGGAAGAGGATGCCTCGCGTATTGCGCGCGAGATGGTTCGCTCTCTGTATGGCTATGAGCGCGTGAAGCCATTGCCACCTGTGGCGAATGCACAGGTGCGCGTTATTGCGAGAAAGCTGGCTGCGGAGTCAGACGAGCGTTTTCAGCATGCGTTTTTTCAGGCGGGGGATCGCGAGCAGGGCGCGTTTTTTAGCGGGCTGATGAAGCACGTTATTATCGGGGTGATGATTTGTCTGGTGTTTTTTGTGGTGCATACGGTTGTGCGAAAACTCGATGCGGCGCGGCGTCTGGGGAAAACAGATCGCGATGTCGCAGTTCAAGGTGGGTTGCGAAATGCGCCTTATATTCTGGCTCTTTCCATGTCATCTGAAACAGAGGCAAGTCGCGTTGGGCACGCGCTTGTTGCCGAGCGGTTGGCTGCACGGGTGGATGTTTTTTCGCAGTATTTTTTGTCACCGGATCGAGATGAAGGTACTGTGCTTTTTGTGATGACTGTAAAAGGTCGCTTGAGGTCACTAAAAAAACGGTTGGGAGATTTGTCTATTTCATTTTCCGTGTCTCACGGACACAGGTCCTATTTAACGTGGATTGCCGATGCGGCTGATGGGAGAGGGTAAGGATGTGCGCGAGACGTTTTGGTGGGCAGTTATCAGTTTAGGATATGTAGGGCTTTATGGCTGGGGTTTCGGACAATCTCAGGTGTTTGGGCTTGTATAAGTTTGAAAATTTGATATTTTAAAAAAGAAAACGGTCTGGCACTCTTCTATGCGAATTATCTTGGATACCAATGTGCTTGTTTCTGCACTGCGATCAGACCTGGGGGCTTCATATAAGATTATATCTCAATTGCCTTCCGAGAATTTTCAGATCGCTCTGACGGTACCTTTGTATTTGGAGTATCAAGATGTTCTTACACGTCCAGAAAACATGACTGGTGCGAGTAACCGAAATGACATTCTCAACTTTCTTCGTTATCTGTGCAGCATTGCACATCAACAAAAAGTGTTCTTTCTATGGCGTCCCAGGCTTGACGATCCAGAAGATGATATGGTGTTAGAAGCAGCTATAGCTTCTCAAAGTCTTTATATTGTCACTCACAATCTCCGTCATTTTTCTGACCGTGGTATTGAGGAACAATTCGGTATTACGCCTGTCAGCCCTCGGACCTTTCTACATCTTATTGAGGATTAAGAACGATGGGTGCATTCACTATTCACTTGCCAAATTCACTGCATGACAAAATCGAAGAACTGGCCAAAGCAGAAGGTTTATCGGTCAATCAGTTTATGGTGACCGCTGCTGCTGAAAAGATAGCTGCATTACTTCCAGAGGACTATCTAACTCAAGAGGCGAAACAAGGCAAACGTGCGGATTTTGAAAAAGTCTTAAAGGCCGTTCCCCACATTGAACCAGAAGAACACGACCGGCTCTGAATATATGCCATCTTTCTGACTTGAACCATCCGTCCCTGTCTGGATCAGCATGGGCAAAATTCTTCTGTCGGAGCGGTGTACAACTTTAACAGAAGTTCACCATTATTTAGGATACCCCCCACACCTCCTGAGCCTCGTTGTTCTATCTATCCTCTCATCCTCACCCATCCTGTAATATCTCTGCTTGTCCTAAAACTTTTCAATGTTCATAAAGTGGGAAATCTATGTACATTCCAGACACCTTATCGTCTAATCCAAAATGGGCTGAATGGATCGAACGGCTGCCAGATATCGTCGCTGCGTGTGCAAAGCGGTGGGATCTTCGAATTGAAGACCCCATGACAGAAGAGTATGCCGAGATGTCCTATAGCTATATCGCACCAGCGACGGATGCGAAGGGCACAGAGGTTGTTCTGAAAATTGGCTCGCCCGTGCAACTGGCGGAAATCTGGCAACAAGAGTGCCACGCGCTGCAACTTTGCAATGGTAATGGTACGGTCAAGTTACTCGATTTTGACGAGGCTTTGGGCGTGCTGATGCTCGAGCGCATCCGCCCAGGTGTTCCTCTGGGTGTTTGCCCGGATGACGAGGAGAATACGCGCATTGCCGCTCGACTGATGAAAAAGTTCTGGCAACCCGTTCCAAAAATTCACAGTTTTCGACCAACAGCTTATGAAATAGATGGTTTTGACAAGTTGCGCCAAAAATACAATGGTAGTACCGGGCCGCTGCCCGAAAAATGGGTTGTGCGCGCCGAAATGCTTTACGATGAGTTGATGAGCACCAGTACAGAAACGGTTGTTTTGCACGGCGATTTGCACCACTGGAATATCTTGAGTTCAGAGCGCGAGCCGTATCTCGTCATTGATCCCAAAGGTTATTTTGGCGATCCGGGTTACGAGGTCGGTGCTTTTTTGGCGAATTATCCCGACGCATCCTGTGAAGGATGTGACCGGGGCGAAATCGATGTTCGCCGCGTGGAGATTATGGCCGAAGAATTGGATATCCCGCGCGAGCGAATTATTAAATGGGGTCTGGTTCTGGCTTTAATCTGGGCGAGGTGGAGTGAGGATACGCCCGAAGAATTTTGGCGTACAGATATCAGTCGCGCCCAGGCGTTGGATCAGTTGCTTTAGATGATGTGTCATATCACACTAACCGTAAGGAGATTTTATGTCTGACCGTCCAAATATTCTGATGATTATGTCCGATGAGCACGACCCGGCAGTGATGGGGTGTTATGGGGATTCTATTGTGCAAACGCCACATATGGATCGACTATCAGAAGAAGGTGTTGTGTTTGATGCGGCTTATACGACGTCACCGCTTTGCGCGCCTGCGCGTGCGAGTTTTACGGCGGTGCAATACGTGAGTCGCTGTGGGGTGTGGACCAATGATTGTCAGTTGCCTTCTGACGATTATCCTTCGCTGCCTCACGCGCTGAATGCGGTGGGCTATGAATGCTGGCTGGGAGGCAAGATGCATTTTGCGGGTGCGCATCGCTATGGTTTTCGCGATGTTTATCCCGGTACGAACCAGGGTGACAGGAGTGGCAAGGGCGGGCGGCGAGCGTTTGATGATCTGAGTGAATCGAGTTTTGGTTGGGAAGGACGGGTGGCGGCTTTTAAGACGAGTGATACATCGCCCGTTTTGGAGAAGGACCGCAAGGTGACGGCGGAGTGCAGTGCGTTTTTGCAGAATCGATCGGCGGATGATAAGCCGTTCTTTTTGCTAGCCGGTTATGTGGCACCGCATTTTCCGTTGACTATTCCAGAAGAATATTACGCGCCTTACAAAGATAAGGTGCCCATGCCCGAGATTCCCGAGGGTTTTTTGGATACGTTGCCGACCAATTACAAGCATTTGCGCGCCGGGTTTGGGGTGACAAAGGCGACGCCCGAGCAGACGAAGTTGGGGCGGGAGCTTTACTGGGGTTTTGTGAATTGGCTGGACGATGAGGTCGGCAAGTTGCTCGCCGCGCTCAATGATTCCGAAGTGGCGGATAATACGATTGTGATTTACTGCACGGATCACGGCGAGAACAAGGGCGATCACGGGTTGTGGTGGAAGAACAATATGTATGAGCACGCTTCGCGGACGCCGCTGATTGTATCTTTTCCAAAACGCTGGGCAGGGGGACAACGGCGGACGGGTGTGTGTTCACTGGTGGATCTGGCGCAGACGATAGCAGAGATCGGCGGGGCGGAACGCTCGGATGACTGGGATGGCGAGTCGTTGCTCAATTATCTGGACGATGGGAATAGCGAGTGGCGGGATATTGCTGTGAGCGAATACTACGCCCACAATATTGCGTCGGGTATGACAATGGTTCGGCAGGGTCCGTGGAAATACGTGTATCACGCGCGGTTTGACGAGGTGCATGGACCCGAACGGGAGTTGTACAATTTGGAGGAGGATGCCGGGGAATTTAACAATCTGGCAAATGATCCCGCGCAGGCCGATCGCATTGCGCAATTGCACGATTTGTTGGCGAGGGAATTGAGACGCGATCCCGAAGATGCCGAGGCGCAAAGCCGAGCGGATTTGGCGAAGGGGTATTGATGGACCTGTCGTTATACGAGACGATCTGGCTGGTCGGCGCGGCGATTGCCGCCGGGTTGCTCTGGGGCATTTTTGTTTCGGCGATAAAGCGGAAGGGTACGCCGCTGCCGCTGTTGTTGTTGATTTCGGCGGGGGCACTCTGGTACACGGGGGATGCGTTGCGCATTTTGATCGCGCAGGCTGCGCCGGATGCCGGTGCGGTGAATTATGCAGCGCATCTGGCGCGTTTTGGGCTGGATTTTTTGCCGTCTGCGCTGCTGGGAACCGTGCTGGCTTTTGCAGATGAGCACAAGGTGGCGCGTGGGTTGCGGCGGTATCTCATTCCGATCACTTTTGTGCCGGGGATAATCATTTTTTTGATTGGCATGTCTCAAGCGCCGATCAAGCGCGTGAGTTTTAGTCTGTATGCTATTGCTATGCTTCTGTTCTCGGCGTATCTCTGCCGGGGATTTGCGATGCGGTCAGAGACAGAGGTGCATAAGGTGTTTTATCGGCTGATGGCATTCGCGCTGACGGGTATCGCGGTTTTGACGGTTTTTGCGTATCCGATTGGGTTGCTTCAAAGTGCTGTTGTAGGACCGGTGCTCGCGCTGGTGCTTTTTCTTTCGCCTATCGCGCCAGCGTATATTCTGGGTTATTTTATTTATCGGTACAGCTTTTTCCAGATTGTGGTGAATCCCGCGTTGTTTTATTCCGCGCTGACGGGTATTGTGTTGACGGTTTATTTGCTGGTGATCCGGCGCGTTGCAGAGGCATTGGGGCGTCTGGATAGTGGATTCAGAGTAGAGGTGGTTGAGGCTATTTTGATTTCGTTACTGATTTTTCTGTTTCAGCCGATTAAGAACAGGTTGCAGGGGATAATCAATCGCCTGTTTTTCAGGGCGCGATACGAATACCAGCATTTGCTGGGTGCGCTGAGTCAAACGCTGAATGTGCCACACGCGCTGGAGAATCGGTTGAAGTCGGTGGTGGATGCGGTTGGAACTGTGTTGAAGGTACACGCTGTTTCGCTGGTGGTGTTTGAGTACGAGGAGGGGCGGGTGAGTCAGGTGCAGGTGATGGCAAGCAGTGGTTTGCCGGGGTTTGAGCCGCCTGTCACACCGTTTGGGGATGGGGACGGGGCGCAGATTGAGGCGGTGGTCGGCTGGCTGTTGGTCCACCGCCGTCCGCTGGATGTGGGCGATTTACATCATCCGGCACTTACTGCAATACTCGCAAAGCAAAGGGTTGAACTGTGTATTCCGGTGTTGCAAGAGGAGAAGCCGGTTGGTTTGCTCTGTCTGGGAGAGAAGAAGCGCGGGGGGTCTTTTTCTTCTGAAGAATGGGATTTGTTGGGTACGCTTTGCAATCAGATTGCACTGGCGATTGAAAATACGCGTCTGGTGGAGCGACGGTTGCAATTGGAGCGGCAGATGTACGAGGCGGAACGGCTTTCGGCGTTGGGTTTGCTTTCGGCGAGTATTGCGCACGAGGTGAAGAATCCCCTGAGTTCGATCAAGGCGATTGCGACTGTGTTGCGGGAGGATTTGCAGAGTGATCAGACAAAGGCGGGCGATTTGTCTGTGGTGTTGCGCGAGATTGATCGGTTAAACCGCGTGGTGGATCGCTTGCTCAGATTTGCTCAACCCAAGCAGGATGATGGGTTTCAAGTATTGGATCTGAAGGCTGTGCTGGAAGATGTGGTGCTGATTTTGTTTCACGAGGCGGAGCGACGGAATGTGGAGATTTGTTTTGAGGTGGATGATGGTCTCGCGGTGAAGGGCGATCCAGAGGATCTGAAGGAAGTATTTTTCAATTTGATTTTGAACGGTATTCAGGCTATAGAAGGCGATCAGGTAGAGCGGCGGTTGGTGGTGCAGGCGCGGCGGTTGCGCGGAGGTGTGGAAGTGCGGGTGTCGGATACGGGTCCGGGGATTTCAGCGGAGAATCAGGCTCGCGTTTTTGAGCCGTTTTTTACGACTAAGGCTTCGGGCACGGGGTTGGGGCTTGCGATTGTGAAGCGCGATGTGGAGCGCATGGGGGGGGCGATTGAGGTGGCAAATGCAGATGGGGCAGGCGCGGTGTTTGCGGTTCAACTTCCCGGGGGGGATGTGAAGGAGGAAGTGTGAAGGATGAAGACTATGCAGCATAAAATTCTGATTGTGGATGATGATCCTGCGGCGCGGTACGGGTTGAAGCGGGCACTTGCTGCGCTGGGGTGTGAGATTGTCGAGGCAGAGGACGGTGAGGCGGCGCTGGTGGCTGTGGCGCAGAGCAATCCCGATTTGTTGATTTGCGATATCCAGATGCCGAAGATGGATGGGTTGACGCTGGTGAAGCGATTGGCAGATCAGGGGGATGCGCGGCCGGTTATTGTGATTACAGCGTATGGGTCGGAGCGGGTTGCTGTGGAGGCGATGAAGGCGGGGGCTTACGATTATTTGAGCAAGCCCTACGATGTGGATGAGTTGCGCTGTTTGGTGGAGAATGTTCTGGAGACGGTGCGATTGCGGCGGGAGAATGAGACGCTTCGCAACGAGATTCGGCAGCAGTCGGGGTTCGGATTGCTGATTGGTCGCAGCCGCGCGATGGAGGAGGTTTACGATTTGATCGGCAAGGTGGCGGTGACAGATGCGGGGGTGCTGATTAGCGGGGATAGCGGTACGGGAAAGGAGTTGGTCGCGCGGGCGATTCACGAGCAGAGCGGGCGAAAGGCGCGGCCTTTTGTGGCGGTGAATGCGGCGGCGTTGCCGACGGAGTTGATCGAGAGCGAGTTGTTCGGGCATGAGAGGGGCGCGTTTACCGGGGCGACTGCGCGGCGGCAGGGCAAGTTTGAGCTTGCGGATGGGGGGACGCTGTTTTTGGATGAGATCGGCGATATGCATATTGAGACGCAGGCGAAGTTGTTGCGCGTGCTGGAGGAGAAACAGTTTGAGCGGCTGGGCGGTTCGGAGACGGTGACGGTGGATGTTCGGATTATCAGCGCGACGAATAAGGATTTGCCAGCGGAGATAGTGGAAGGGCGGTTTCGGGAGGATCTTTTTTATCGCTTGAAGGTAGTGGATATTTTTTTGCCGCCGCTGCGGGATCGGCGCGAGGATATTCCGCTGCTCGTTCAGCATTTTTTGGCGCGTTTTAATGATCAGCACGGCAAGGCGATGACGGATGTGTCGCCGGATGTGATGAAGATGTTGATGGTGTATGGCTGGCCGGGCAATATACGGGAGTTGATGCACGCGGTCGAGCGGGCGGTTATTTTTTCGGATGGGTCCGAGTTGCGTCGCGATTTGCTTCCCCAGGAGGTTCGGGGTGTTGCGTCTGTGGAGCGTTCTGAGTCTGTTTGGCGGGATGGGGTGTTTTTTCAAGATGCAAAGCAGGAGGTTGTGCAGTCTTTTGAGGTTGCGTTTATTCGGTCTGCATTGGAATACTACGAGGGCAATATTAGTCGCACAGCACCGGCTATTGGTATGAAACGGCAGGCGCTGCAACAGAAGTTGAAGGAGCACGGGATCGATCCCGGGATTTATCGTTAGATCCCTTCCCAATCCCTGAAACTTGATAGGTCCGGAGATACACATTGTGTCTCCGGATTTTTTTGTGCCTGCTGTGCAATACTCAGTTTGCAGGTGCAATATTTAGTTTGCACTGATTGGGCGATTTTTGGGATGGATAACAGGGAAAATGGCCTTTTTCGAGGGAAAATGGTTTTGGCACGGGATTTGCATATGACGTGTTGTGACCGAGGAGTTTGAAATGTGAACCTCTAAGAAGGAGGCTGAGATGTCAACGCTTACATCGACGTTTGCGACCGCGTTTCCAGGCCAGGTTGCCAATTTGATTACCGCGGGCCGGGTGGTTCTGCTGTTTCTGGCGACGGCTTTTGCCGTGTCTGGAGATGCGATGCTGGCCTGGGTTGCGGTGCCGCTCGCTTTTGTCGCGCTGGTGATGGATTGGCTGGATGGGTATCTCGCGCGGCGGTTGGGGTGCGAGAGCAAGGTCGGGGGGGTGCTGGATATTGTGGGTGATCGGATTGCGGAGAATGTGTGGTGGGTGGTGTTTGCGTGGTTGCATGTTATTCCGCTGTGGGTGCCGATTGTGGTGCTCAGCAGGGGGTTTGTGACGGATGCGATTCGCAGTTGTGCCCTGACCAGGGGTTTTACGGCGTTTGGCGAGTCAACGATGATGAAGTCGCGGCTTGGGTTCGCGCTGGTTGCCTCGCGCGTGAGCCGGGCGACGTACGGGACTTCCAAGGTGGTCGCGTTTGTGCTGTTGTTCAGCCTGAATGCGGCACAGCAGATGTCGGGTTTGGCGCCCGCATTTTTATCTGGTCTTGAGATGGTTGCTGTGGCGGCGACGTATCTGACGGTCACGCTTTGTGTTATTCGGGCGATTCCGGTTGTTACGGCTGCGAAACGGGTTGTTGTGTAAGGTAGCGATTTTTCAGGAGAATGAGATGAAACGGGAAACGCATATTTTGCTCTGTTTGATAGGGTTTGCTGGTCTGGGTGTGCTTTTGTACCAGCTCAGTACCCCAGAGGTGTGGCAGCATGTTTTGATGATGGGCTGGGGCTATGTGCCGGTGATCGGCCTGTCGCTGGTGGTATTTGTTCATCATGCGTGGATATGGCGGGCCTGCTTTGATCGCAGGTCGGAAAGGCCGCGTTTGAGGCAGTTGCTGTGGGTGCAGTTAGCTGGCGAAGCAGTGGGCAATGTGGCGCCGGCATCGCAGGTTGGGAAGGAGGTCGGCAAGGCGATTGTGCTGAGAGATAAGATGTGTGTTTCCCGCGGGGTGTCGTCGCTGGTGGTCAATAAGACGGGTGAGATGATTGGTGGGGTGATTTTTGTGATCGGTGGTGTTGTGATAGGTTTGCAGCGGTTTTCGTGGCCGGCTGAGGTGCGAGGCGCTCTTATCGCTGTTCTGGTGCTGTCTGTTCTGGGGGTTGTTTGGACGGTTTTCAGGCAGCGCCGAAGTCCCTTTGCGCGGTTTTTGAATTTGATGCTGTGGTTGCGACTCAGGTTTTTGGAGCGGTTCCGCGATCGCGCAGTGGAGATTGACGAGAATTTGGCGCAGTTTTATCGGTTGAATAGGTGGCGTTTGGTGGGGTTGTTGGGCTTACATCTGTTGGGCTGGAGCATGGGGACGCTGGAGATTTATGTGATTCTTTATGTGCTCGGCGAACCCATGCCATTTGTCTGGGTGTATCTGTTCCACGCGCTGATGGTCGTGATTAACGCGGCGTTCTTTTTTGTTCCGCTCGGGATGGGCGTTTTTGAAGGCGGGCATGTGTTTCTGTTTCATTTGATGGGTTTGGATCCAAAGATGGGTTTGGCTGTGGGCATTATTCGGCGGGTTCGGAGGCTTTTCTGGATGCAGGTGGGTCTGACTCTGCTTCTGATCGGACCGCGGGGCAAGCAGGCTGATGCAGCGCCGAAAAATGATAGCCTTCAGCAGGTAGAGATGTAGTGCATCAATTTTGTCAATGAATAGCTAAGAAAAGGAGAAAATAATGACACGCTCGATTTCTTATCTGGTCTGTGTCTTTTCGATTGTAACCTTCAGTTTTTCAGCTCAGGCGAAAAAGACTGATCTCACCAAAAGTTATGGTATTGGTCTTCAGGGAGCGACACCCACATTTGGTGGCATTAGTTTTCGCTATAACGGACTGGCACCCGTATATCTTCAAACCGTTGGTCGTTTTATTCTCAATGGTCAATATAGCGACCATATGTTGGGCGCTGGCGTTTCGTATGCCATATTCGAGCATCAAAGCCGGTGGAACGTTGCCCGACTTCATTTCACTCTTGAAGGTGGCTGGCAAGAGAAAAAAGAGGAGGATCTCCGCCAGGAGGCTGTCAAGACCACGACGCTGGGAACTGGTCTCGCTTTTGGAGGCGAGATTGTGTTTTCACTTGGGGGGATTCCTCTCGGTTTGAATGTGGAAATCGGTCAGGGGTTTGGTAGGGAAAAAACCGGCTCTCAATCTAAGGGTCTCGCTGGCGTTTATGCAGGCGGGGGTGTCCATGCCTATTTTTAGATATGGCAAAATTGCTGCCTGATTTTGTTCAAATTATTGAATATAAA